>NZ_JAMYLL010000021.1:0-93437 GCF_040318045.1 Mesorhizobium sp. M1338
TCTGGCTGATCGTCAGCACCGTGCCGTTAGCGTTGAGCGCCTGGATGAAGTCGCCGTTCACCGCCGACGAGGTCGGCAGGCCAGCGCCGCTCAGCAGCGTCGAGCCGGCGCCGTCGGTGCCGTAGCTGTGCGCCAGCGTGCCGGTGGTGTTGGCGGTGTCGGGATTGACGTCGCCTGTGCCGCCCGCATTGCCGCCGGTCAGCGCGTCGTCGTCGAGTTGCACGGCCGCGTTGGCCGACACCGTCGGCCCGTCATCGTCGGTGTGCAGCTTGTCGCCGACCGATTCAGTCACCGTCACGCCCTGCGATAGATCGACCCGGCCGACGTCGAATTTGCCGACCACCGCTGTCGCCTGAAAGCGGTTGAAGGTCTCCACCGCCTGTGTGCCGGTGTTGTCAGTGAACCACTGCACCGTATAGGCGTCGTTGAGATGTTGTGCGGTTATGGTTCCATCAGGTATGCCGTTAACGGTGTTGAAGGTGACGAAATTGTTCGTGACGGTTGTGTCGGTGACGACCTGCCCGTTGCCGTCTTTGATGATGACGCGAACGATGGCCACCGCCGCATCGTCGGCAAGTGCGCTTTGGCCGCCATCGTTGCCGAGATTGGCGCCACTGTTGAGATTGTTGTCGATGTAGCTCCGGCCCGACTCAGCAGCGGTTGTTGCGCCGCCGGCGCTGAATGCCCCGATCTTCACGGTGAAGTTGGTGCTCGGAGTGCCTTCCGTCTGCGAGATGAAGAGCGCGGCGTCGGTGACATCGATGAAGTCGGTGTAGCTCATGTTGTCGATGTCGCCATATGTGCCCGGTGCCTGGCCTTTGACGAAGCTGAACACCGCCGTCTCACCCGGATCGAACATCTGGTTGTTGACGCCGATCGTGGCGCCGATGCCGCCCTGGCTGGTCTTGATGTTGTCACCTGAATTGTCGAGTGTTCCGTCGGCGTGGATGACCGGGTGTATGCCGCTTACCACCAATCCTGCGCCGGATGTGCCCACCGCCACGAACAGGTTGTTGCCGGAGGCGAGATTGTCGAAATTGAAGGACGTCGATCCCGTTGCCGAGACGTTGAGAATGTCGGTCCAGTCGATACTGTCATCGCTGCTCGTTACATCCGGGTGCGCGATGGCCTCGAAGGTCACCATCTCGATGCCGGCGCTGAGATTGTCGCCGGCCGCTTTCAGATAGAAGGCGGCAACGACGTCGCCTACGCCCTCGGTGGCGCTGGTGGTGGCCAGCACGATCGTGCCGTTCGCATAGGAATGCAGATAGATGGCATCGCCATCGACCGTCAGTAGCGGGCTGCCATTGAAGATGACCTGATCGCCATCGAGCGGCGCGCCGCTGCCATCGGAGAAGAACAGCTTGCTGATCGTCGCTCCGTCGGGATTGACCGTGACGAGCCCAGCCCCGCTGACCGCCGCCTCGACGTCGTCGGCATAGGCGCGCTGGCCCGCGGACAGTAGCAGGTCGCCAGCAAGGCCGTTCAGGAAAGTCTGGAAAGCGGAGGAAAGCCCGGTGAGGTTGCTGTCGATTACGGTGTCGTTGCCGTCCAGCAAGGTCTGCTGCCCCGAACTCTGATCCAGAGTCAGTGTGCCGGTGATGTCGATGGTGGTTGTCATGATTGTTATCCCCAACAAGAACTTTGAGTTTTGAATCTTGTGATCCGCCATCCGGCGACGCCGACATGTCGGGGTTCCCCAGATCCGATGGCTTATCGAATTGCGGCCTTAATTCCCTCAATGTGCCGCCGACGCGGAGGACGCGTCCATTCCCGCTTAGGTAGTATTGGGGTCAATGGCCGTACCTGATCGAACGATATATATCCTTCGATAGTGGCCGGTGCCGGCGGTTGCACGGCCGATGCCGTCAGGCGGCTTTCCTGCCCGTTGACGGCATCATGTCGATGTCAGTTGAAAGCGATGGTCAGATGAGGCCGGTTCGGCCCGTTCCCGGGCGCTCGGCGTCTTTGCCATGCGCCACCCAGGCCAGTTCCGCCCGGCTGCCGAGGTGCAGCTTCTCGTAGACGTGATGCAGGTGCATCTTCACCGTGCCTTCGGATACATGCAGCCGCTGCGCGATGGTCTTGTTGCGCAGCCCGCGCGAGACGAGATCGGCGACTTCAGTCTCCCGTCCGGTCAGCTTGGACATCGGCTGGGACTGCGTTTCCGGCATCAGCAGTTGCTGGACGATCTTGTTGTCGATCCACTTCTTGCCCGCCGCCACCGCGCTCACGCATTCGACGAGATAGCGGTGGCTGATGCCGTCCAGCAGCAGACCGTCGCTGTCGAGCGCCTGTATTTCCTTGATGTCGATCCTGCCGGCTGGCTGGACGATGAAGATGATGCCGAGAGCGCTGTTGCAGGCCTTCAGCCGGGCTGAGAGACCGGTCGTCTGCGGATCCGCGATGTCCAGGCCGACGATGACGATGTCTGGCCGATGGCGCTCCACATGAGGGACCACGTCGACAGGGCGGCGGCACTGGGCGACAACATCGTGTCCAGCCTTCTGCAACACCCACTCAAGACCGGCGAGATACACCCCCCGCGGGTCGGCGACAACCAAAGTCGACATACCAACACCGTCCGAAAAAACGCAACAAACTTGGTTAAACACCCGTTAAAGCACGAAACCAGAGCTCATGCGTATTGTCAAGTAAACACTAATATAGTGATTGCTATAATAACGATCCGAGGCTTTCAGACCAGCGCGGAATCCCACACGCCGTCACCATGTTTTCCCGGCGGACCGCCTTACGATGGCGCGACGCGCGTTTTCTCCCCGCTGACGGCGATGTCAAATCTCGCCCCCAGATTGCGGCGACTTGTGACCAAAAAAAGTGCTGGCAGCCCAACCCTAAAGCGCGTCGCGTTTGAACGGATTCAGGCGACGCTTTAGGTCCTTGTTTTTATGCATGTCGTCCTCCCAAAACCGAGGTCACTTTTGGGCGACATGCATTAGTGCATTCGAGGCAACGAGGCGGCCCGAATCGCCCGCGTGTTAAGTTATTGGTAACCCTCACAAGTCGAACACAACTCGAAGGCCAAAAAAGGCATTGGCTTCTCGTGCCCTGCATGGATGCTGCGGCTGATATCGAGGCGAGTCCAAGGAGCAGAGACCAGCATGGCCACCGTCCTCAACGCCAAGGGCGTTCCACTCCCCTATAGCGGGTCCTCGACCAGGTGGTACTCGGCGACGAATTCCGGCCCGGCACTTTATGGCAGCATATACAACGACTCGCTCTACGGCGACAGCAGCGTCAGCGTCACGATGTATGGCGGCAAGGGCGATGACATCTACTATCTGTATTCCACGAAAAACAAGGCGGTCGAACTGGCCAACGAGGGTGTCGACACCATCTCGACCTGGATGAGCTACAGGCTCCCGGCGAATTTCGAGAACCTGACGGTCACCGGCGACAAACACTACGCTTTCGGGAACGAACTGAACAACGTCATTACCGGCGGCTCCGGCCAACAGACGCTCGACGGCTTAAAGGGCGACGACGTTCTCAAGGGCGGATCCGGGGCGGACATTTTCGTCGTGGCCCCCGGCAACGGCAGCGACCTGATCCTGGACTTCAGCGCCGAGGATACGGTGCGCGTCGGGAGCTACGGCTTCACCTCCTTCGAGCAGGTGCACGCCAACATGGTCCAGTCGGGCGCGAACGTCCGACTTGATCTATCCGACACCGAGTTCCTCGTCTTCGCCAACAAGACAATCGACCAGTTCACCGCAAGCCAGTTCGATCTGGCCCTGGACAGGTCGCATCTGCAACTCACCTTCTCGGACGAGTTCAACACGCTGAACCTGTGGAATGGCTCGAGCGGTACCTGGGACTCGAACTTCTGGTGGGGAGCCGCGAACGGCAGCACGCTCACGAGCAACAACGAGCTTCAATGGTATATCGATACCAGCTACGCCCCGACGAGTTCAGTCAACCCGTTCAGCGTCGAGGACGGTGTTCTCACGATTACCGCCGCCCGAGCCCCCGAGGCTATCAAGCCCTACATAAACAACTACCAATACACGTCGGGTTTGCTGACGACTCACGAATCCTTCGCGCAGACCTACGGCTATTTCGAAATTCGGGCCGACATGCCCGAAAAACAAGGCGCATGGCCGGCCTTCTGGCTTCTTCCGGAGGACGGCTCCTGGCCACCGGAACTGGACGTCATAGAGATGACCGGTCAGGATCCAAACAAGCTTCTTATGACAAGCCACTCGAACGAGACGGGAACACATACGACCGTGGCCTCGACGCCCTTTGTCTCGGATACCGGAGGGTTCCACACATACGGGGTGCTGTGGACGGAAGACGAACTCGTCTGGTATTTCGACGACGTCGAAGTTGCCCATGCCGCGACACCCGCCGACATGCACGAGCCGATGTATATGCTGGTCGATCTGGCGGTGGGCGGCATCGCGGGAGCGCCCGCCGACGGGCTTGCGACGCCCGCGGAAATGCAGATCGACTACATCCATGCCTATTCGTTGAACGATTGGGTTATCTAGGTGGCACGGTGCACGCTGAAGGCAACAACCCGCAGGGTATGCATACGAGAGCGCTGCATTGAAATCATTGATCAATTTCCGCCGGCGGCACCGCCGCCAGCATAGATTTTAGTTATTTCAACAGCTTAGCGAATTGCGGGAGAGCGCTACCGCCTTTCTTCGACCCTTGACGGTCTAGTGAGCACGCGTTGCGGCGCGCTCGGGCGGGCACGGATATGCTCATCATCTTTCGACCTGCCGCGCCCGAAACGGCCCGGGAGGGAGCGCGGCAGCTAAGCGGCTGATCGCGCCCCCAGCTCCCGCCGAACCAGGACAAGCGTCGCATCGTCGGGATCGGTGGTGATGGTGAAACCCATGTCGCGCTCGACCTCGATCGCGGCACGGTTTTCACGGCTCTCGATCGCTTCGATCGCTTCGAGGCCGAGGTCTTCGGCATATTTCGCAATATAGGCGAGCAGCTCCCAGCCGACGCCCAGATGCTTGCGATCGGCGCGAATGCAGATCGCGACCTCACCGTTTCGGTCGGCTGGATCGCTTGCCAGCGTCGCAACCGCGATCAGCATTCCGTCCGCCGAGAACGCAAGAAAATTATGGATATGGGCGTCGTCTGAACGCGTCATCGCGACCAGCCGTTCATGGGAGACTTCCTTCACGGCGCCGAGAAAGCGGAAGCGCAGGTCGTCCGGCGTCACATGGGTGAAGAACTCCGCCAAGGTCGGTTCGTCTTGGGGATGCGCAAGGCGTATCTCGAAGCGAAAGCCGGTGCGTGTGGTGATTGAGCTATTCGTGGTCATACGCGGACCTCTAATCCTGGATTGTTCTGAAGCGGCCGGATGCTGCGGAGCCAAAGGGATATGGCTTTGCTCAGTATCTCCATGCCGCCGTTCGACGATATCCGGGTCATTCGCTCATGCAGTGGAGCGCGTCGCGCTTGACGATTTCGATGCTGCGCAGGCTGAGCAGGCGGATGACGCCCTTGTCCTTCAGCCGGGTGAAGACCCGTGAAACGGTCTCGATGGTGAGGCCGAGATAGTCGCCGATGTCCATACGAGACATGGGCAGTTCCACCTGTCGCAAGCCGCCCTGCCGTTCCGCGATGTCGACCAGGAAAGCGGCGACGCGTTCGATGGCGTTCTGGCGACCCAGGACCAGCAGGTGTTCCTGCGCGCGGGTCAAACCCTTGAGCGCCAGGGGCAGCAACTGGTGGGACATGTCCGCCCCGGCATTGAGCCGCAAGACGCGCACAGCGGTGGCGTTGATTGCTTCCGCGAAGAAATGATGTGTCGTGTCAGCCTCGAAGCCGAATGTCTCGCCGGCGAGGTGGAAGGCGCTGATCTGCCGGCGGCCGTCGGCAAGCAGGCGGTAGATGCGCACGGCGCCGAACTCGACCTGATAGAGGGCTAAGGCCTTCTCGCCCTGGGCATAGATCTCCGAACCAGCGGGAAAGAAACTAACCGGCTGCAATGGTGCCGGGTCGAATACCGCCGGCAGGCTTGGCTGGACAGAATGCGACGGCAGTGAAATTCTGGAGCTCGTGTAGGCGTGCATGGCTGTTTTCCCGGTTGTTCCGTGACACAGCAATCGCGCGAATCCGCGGGTCGCGAAATTCGGTTATATCCCTACGGGAAACTACCTAGGATTCGACCGTGGCAGCACGGGAGCCGTTGATGATGGCCGGTGCATGCCCGATCTGCTCGGGCGAGGTCGGGGGTGCCTGCCGGAGCCGATCGAGCATCTGGTCTGAGCCGTAGCCCATCGGACCGCCCATGGAAAAGCGCTACGGTCCCCGCCGGGCTCGCGGCACCGGTCGAGGATTTGATGCGGCGAATTTCACCACCGCGCTTGCCCAATTGTCATCCCGCGGTCATACGTTGGCGCTACATACCGTTAAATCTGGATTTATAGATACATGGATAAAAAACTAGCTCTCCTTGCCTTGGCGGCGCTCGGCCAGGATACCCGGCTCGAGGCTTTCCGCATGCTCGTTCAGGCTGGCGGCGAGGGAGTTCCCGCAGGTGAGATCGCTGCACGGCTCGATACCGTTCAGAACACCATGTCGGCGCACCTGAAGATTCTAGATCATGCCGGCCTGGTTCGAGCCGAGCGCGACGGCCGCACAATCCGCTACGTCGCGGACATGACCGGCTTCCGCGATCTACTCGCCTATCTGATGGAAGATTGTTGCAACGGCGCACCGGAATTGTGCCAGCCCGTCATTCAAGCTGTGACCTGCAAATGCTAGAAGGGAGGCGTACGCGATGAGCGAGCCGTACAACGTTCTGTTTCTCCGCACCGGCAATTCGGCCCGTTCGATCATCGCCGAGGCGGTCCTTAACCGTGTCGGTGTCGGCAAGTTCAAGGCCTATTCCGCCGGATCGCACCCCAATCAGCCTGCCGATGAACATGGTCGACAAACTTGCCCTGCAGAAGCAGCTGGACGAGATCGGCCGCAACCCGCCGAAGGCCGGCTGAGTCAAGGAACCAACCATGACTGATCATGCTTTGAACGCGGGCGAGGCGACGCGGCCCAGGATTGGCTTCGTTGAGAAATACCTGACGGTATGGGTAGCGCTGTGCATCGTTGCGGGTGTGGTGCTCGGTCATCTGCTGCCCGGCGCGTTCGGCGCCATTGCTTCAGCCGAGATCGCCAGGGTCAACATTCCCGTCGCGGTGCTGATCTGGCTGATGATCGTGCCGATGCTGTTGCGCGTCGATTTCGCCTCGCTGGCCAGGGTCGGCACCTACTGGCGCGGCATCGGCGTGACGTTGTTCATCAACTGGGCGGTGAAGCCGTTCTCGATGGCGCTGCTGGGCTGGCTCTTCATCGGCTGGCTGTTTCGGCCTTGGCTGCCCGCCGTGCAGATCGATTCCTACATTGCAGGGCTGATCATCCTTGCCGCGGCACCGTGCACGGCGATGGTGTTCGTGTGGTCGAACCTGACGCGCGGCGAACCGAACTTCACACTGTCGCAAGTGGCGCTCAACGACGCGATCATGATCGTCGCCTTCGCACCCATCGTCGGTCTGTTGCTCGGCCTGTCGGCCATTGCCGTGCCGTGGAGCACGCTGGTGTTGTCGGTGGTGCTCTACATCGTCCTGCCGGTGATCGTCGCGCAACTGGTTCGCGCCCGGTTGCTGGCGGCGAAGGGGCAAGCGGCGCTCGACGCGCTGCTGGCTGCCATGCAGCCGCTGTCGCTGTTTGCCCTGCTGGCAACGCTGGTGCTGCTGTTCGGCTTCCAGGGCGAGCAGATCATTGCCCAGCCGCTGGTGATCGCGCTGCTGGCGGTGCCGATCCTGATCCAGGTCTATTTCAATTCCGGCCTTGCCTATCTGCTCAACCGCATCTCCGGCGAGCGGCATTGCGTGGCCGGGCCATCGGCGTTGATCGGCGCGTCGAACTTCTTCGAGTTGGCGGTGGCAGCCGCGATTGCGTTGTTCGGGCTGAATTCGGGCGCCGCCCTCGCCACCGTGGTCGGCGTCCTCATCGAGGTCCCGGTCATGCTGTCCGTGGTGTGGATCGTGAACCGCAGCCGGGGCTGGTACGAAGAGGGTGCCGCCGTCAAAACCACAATGTCGACAGAGAGGCCCGCGCAATGACCGTCACCATCTACCACAATCCCGATTGCGGTACGTCCCGCAATACCCTCGCGATCATCCGCCAATCGGGCGAGGAACCGGAAGTGATCGAGTATCTGAAAACGCCGCCGTCGCGGGAACGACTGGTCGAACTGATTGCGGCGATGAGGATGAAGCCCCGTGACTTGCTGCGCGAGAAGGGCACGCCCTATGCCGAACTCGGCCTCGGCGACCCCAAGTGGACCGACGACGAGATCCTCGATTTCATGCTGGCGCATCCCATCCTGATCAACCGGCCGATCGTGGTCACACGTCTCGGCGTCGTCCTTGCCCGGCCTTCGGAAGCGGTTCTCGACGTCCTGCCAAATCCGCATATCGGGCCATTCGTCAAAGAGGATGGCGAAGTCGTGGTCGACAGGACGACATAGGGGCGCACCCTCGCGGTGATGCAGGTGTCGGGCGGCTCGCGGAGCTTCAGCGCCGTCAACCAGCTGCGTATTCTCGGCCGCTGGGTGCGGATGGTCACGATTCCCAACCAGTCGCCGGTAGCCAAGGCGTTCGCCGAGTTCGACGAAGCCGGCGGTCGATCTGAGCCAGAAAATTCATATTTCGAGAATCGCCGAAATTCATTTGACCGACTTCCCAATCGCGCTTATACATATTTCCATGAAACTCGAACAAGCAGCATCGCAACTCGAAGCTCTCGGGAACCCCACCCGGCTTCAGCTCTACCGTGTCCTGGTTAGGGCGGGGGACGAAGGGCTTCCGGTTGGCAGTATCCAGGAGAAACTGGAGATTCCGTCCTCGACACTGTCGCATCACCTCAAGCGGCTTGTCGACACTGGCCTCGTGACCCAGGAACGCCAGGCAACAACTCTGATCTGCCGCGCCAACTATCCCGGCATGAATGCGTTGATTGGCTATCTGGCTGACGAGTGCTGTGCCGACGCAAAATGTGCGCCAGCGGCCAGCAAAGCTGTCGCCTGATTTTTTTTGCGCGAATAATTCGAAGATACTGGAAGGATCGAACAAATGAGCGACATCGCAAATCTCCCGGTGGCCGTCATCGGCGCGGGGCCCGTGGGCCTCGCCGCGGCCGCTCAACTGATCAGCCGTGGACTGAAGGTGAAGGTGTACGAGGCCGGCTCGCATGCAGGTTCGAACCTGTTGGACTGGGGGCACGTTCGCGTTTTCACGCCGTGGCGCTATTGCGTCGATGCGGTTGCCCGCCGGCTGCTCGAGGGCCATGGCTGGACAATGCCGGAGCTTGAGGCATTTCCCACCGCCGATGAGATCGTCGATCAATACATCGGCCCGCTCGCGCAGCTTCCGGAACTGGCACCGTCGATCGAGACCAATGCTCGCGTCATCGCCGTATCCCGCTGGGGTGCCGACAAGGTCCTCAGCAAGGGGCGTGAACAGAGGCCCTTCATGCTGATGGTCGAAACCGCAAGCGGCCGGCGCCGGGATACGGCCCGCGCCGTCATCGACGCTTCGGGCACATGGCAAACACCGAACCCGCTTGGCGCAGGCGGCTTGTCCGCTGAAGGCGAGAGCGAGTTCGGCGACCGGATCGCCTACGGCATACCCGATGTCCTCGGCCGGGACCGCCATCTCTATGCGGGCCGTACGACGCTCGTGGCGGGGGCCGGTCATTCGGCTGCCAATGCCTTGCTGGAACTGGCCAAGCTGTCAGAAAGCGCTCCAGGCACCTCTGCAATCTGGACGACGCGCGGCACCGACCTGGTGCGGATCTATGGGGGCGGCGATGCTGACGCGTTGCCGGCACGCGGTGAACTCGGCTCCGAAGTCAGGGACCTTGCCGAAAGCGGGCGCGTCCGCCTTGTCACCGGCTTTGCCACCACAGCCATCAGTGAGGTGGACGGCCGCCTGCTTGTGGACGGGCAAACCAAAGACGGTCTTCAAACCATCGGGCCCGTCGACAGGATTATCGCGGCCACCGGCCAGCGGCCGGACCTCGCCCTGACCCGCGAACTGCGGCTCGATCTCGATCCATGGCTTGAAAGCGTAAAGGCGCTCGGTCCTCTCATCGATCCTAACGAGCACTCTTGCGGGGACGTCCCCCCGCATGGCCACCGTGAACTCAGCCATCCGGAACCGGGGTTCTATACGGTCGGAATCAAGAGCTATGGGCGTGCGCCGACATTCCTGCTGCTGACCGGCTATGAACAGGTCCGCTCCGTCGCAGCAGTGATCGCCGGTGATATGGCGGCGGCCGATGCCGTGCATCTGGTGCTGCCGGAGACCGGCGTTTGCACGGTGCCGGCATCGTTTTCCGGCTCAGCAGCCAAAGGCTGCTGCGGTGGCCCGGCGCCTGTGGCCGTTGACGCCTGCTGTGTTGCGGACGCGCAAGCCAAGGACAAGGGCAAGGCCGGCTGCGGCTGCAGCGCCGCAGCATGACCATGTCGCCCCCGTCGGCCGCCGTCGTGCGTGGTCGTCGCACGATCATCACGACGCTCGGCGTGACACAGATCATGGCGTGGGGATCATCGTATTATCTCCCCGCGGTCATTGCGCCGGCAGTCGCCTTAGGCACAGGCTGGCCTCTGGCCTGGGTCGTTGGGGGCCTGTCTCTCGGATTGCTCACAGCGGGAGTTATCTCGCCGCATGTCGGGTCTTCGATCGAGCGGCACGGTGGCCGCAACGTTCTGGCCTTCAGCGCGGGTTGCATTGGGCTTGGCCAGATCGGACTTGCGGTAGCGCCCAATCTGGCCGCCTACATCATCGCGTGGCTCGTTATCGGCCTCGGCATGGGGGCAGGGCTCTACGACGCCGCGTTCGGCACCCTTGGCCGGCTCTACGGCCATGGGGCTCGCTCCGCCATCACCACGCTCACCCTGTTCGGGGGCTTTGCGAGCACGATATGCTGGCCGATCTCGGCTTTTTTGCTGGGGGAGATTGGATGGCGCGGCACGTGCCTGGCCTACGCCGCGGTCCAGCTCTGCCTTGCCTTGCCGCTTTACCTTGTGATCTTGCCTCGTGGCCTGCCGCAACCGGCTGCCAAAGCCGCGTCGAGTAGGGCGGTGACGCCTGCCCTGCAAACCGGCTCCAATCTCACGATCATGATCGTCCTGGCCGCGACCCTCACGCTTGCGGCGGTAATCTCTTCGATGCTGTCAGTGCATCTGCTTACGATCCTGCAACGGAGCGGCATGACGCTTGCCGCAGCCGTTGGGCTTGGAGCCCTCGTCGGCCCCTCCCAGGTGGCTGCCCGGACGGTCGAGATGGTGATCGCGCCCCTCCATCACCCGATCTGGACCAAGTTCGCGTCGGTTACCTTCGTCGCTATCGGGGTCTCGGCGCTCTGGCTCGGCATGCCGATCATCCCGCTAGCACTCGCGTTCTACGGCGCGGGCATCGGGCTGGAATCCATTGCGCGGGGCACTCTGCCGCTCGCGATCTTCGGCTCCAATGGCTACGCCAAGCTGATGGGTCGCCTTGCCATGCCGAGCCTGATTGCTCAGGCGGCGGCGCCGTCCCTTGGCGCGCTGCTGCTGGAGCGCTTCGGCGCTTACGGCACACTGGCGACGCTTTCCGGCCTTGCGCTGATTAACGTCGCCCTGGCATGCGGCTTGGGTTGGCTGTTTTTCAGTCGAAGGGATATTCAGGTGCAGCCGCAATAGTGTGGCTGACGGTAGCGGTTGCCCACTTAACTTATTATTAGCGACTGGTAGCGGGAGAGGGACTTGAACCCCCGACCCCAGGATTATGATTCCCGTGCTCTAACCAACTGAGCTACCCCGCCAGGGCGGCGAAAGGCCCGAAATCCGCCTCAAATCGAAAGGCATGTCGGGGGCGTTCGCCAAGGTCGCGCGGATATAAGGTTGGGAGGGTGAGCCTGTCAAGCTTCGAAGCAACCAGCTTGCCGGCTTATCGTCATTATCGAAAAGCTTTGTCGCCCGGAGATTTGGTTGCCGCCGCCGGGGTTGAGTTCGCGGTGGCACGTCGCTATGTCTCGGCCACGAGTTTAAGAGTTTGAAACAGATGAAGCCGCGCATTGCAGTCCTCGGTTGCGGATACTGGGGCAGCAACCATATCCGCACCCTCAAGGCGCTCGGCGCGCTGCACGCGGTCTCCGACACCAACCGGGCCCGTGCCGAAGGCTTTGCCAGCGAGCAAGATTGCCTGGCGATCGAGCCGGACCAGCTGTTCGTCCGTGACGATATCGACGCTATCGTCATGGCACTGCCGCCGCAATTCCATGCCGACCTTGCCGTGCGTGCCGTCGAGAGCGGCAAGGACGTGCTGGTGGAAAAGCCGATCGCTCTGACGGTAGCGGACGCCGAGCGTGCGGTGCAGGCGGCCAAGGACAATGGCCGCGTCTTCATGGTCGGCCATGTCCTGCGATTCCATCCCGCTTTCGAGACGCTGAAAGGGCTGATCGACAAGGGCGAGCTCGGGGAAGTCCGCTACATCCACTCGCACCGGCTCGGGCTCGGCAAGTTCCACACCGAGAACGACGCGCTGTGGGACCTGGCGCCGCACGATCTGTCGATGATCCTGGCGATCACCGGCACCGAGCCGATCGAGGTGCGCGGCGAGGGCGCAGCGCTCCTCGACAATCTCAGCGACTTCGCGCATCTGCACATGCGCTTTCCCAACGGCCTGCGCAGCCATCTCTTCACCTCGCGGCTCAATCCCTATCGCGAGCGGCGGCTGACCGTGGTCGGCACCAAGGCGATGGCGGTGTTCGACGATGTCGAGCCATGGGAACGCAAGCTTGCCGTCTACCGCCACGCGGTGTGGCAGGACAGCGGCCAATGGGCCTTCACCACCAATGAGCCGTCCTATGTCGGGGTTGCCCAAGGCATGCCGCTGACGCGCGAGCTGGAGCATTTCATCCACTGCATCGAGACGCGGGCCGAGCCGCGCACCAGCGGCGAGGAAGCGATCAGGGTGCTGCGCATCCTGACCGCCGGCACAGTCACCCACACCAAGTCCTGAGACCGTTTGGAAATTCTACTCCGGCGGCCATCTGGTGGCGTTTTCTGCGCTTCCCCGTTCTACTACGTCGACGCAGTAGAACTGTGCTCACGGACCCAAATGTCCGCTCCGCGCCGGTTCTCAAAAACACCACTATATGACTCGACTCGCCAGAGCGAATTTCGAAACGGTCTCCGAGAGGACGGAGCCCCTATTCAGCGGGAATCTGCGCCGGCCTGGCGGCAAGACGGGTCAGCATGGCCTCGGCCTCGGCGCCGCGCTCCGAACGCTCGATGAAGCCGCCGCCGAACACGCGGGCCTCGTTGCCGTCGTCGGAGTAGAGCACGCAGGCCTGGCCCGGCGCGATGCCGGACTCGCCGTCGACCAATTCCACCCATGTGGCGCCGGCACGATGATGCAGCACGGCCGGGCGCGGCGGTCGCGTCGAGCGAACCTTGGCGAATAGCTCCAGGCCGCCGCTGGGGACGTCTGCGAGCGGTCCGTCGCCCAGCCAGTTCATGTTGCGCAGATAGATCTTGTGCGTCTCCAGCGCCTCGCGCGGGCCGACCACGACGCGGGCGCGGTCGGCATCGAGGTGGACGACGTAAAGCGGCTCGCCGGAAGCGATGCCGATGCCGCGGCGCTGGCCGATCGTGTAGCGCAGGATGCCCTCATGGCGGCCGAGCACGCGGCCGTCGATATGGACGATGTCGCCTGGATTGGCGGCGGTCGGCTTCAGCTTGGCGATGATGTCGGAATACTTGCCCTGCGGCACGAAGCAAATGTCCTGGCTGTCCTGTTTGGCCGCGACCGTCAGCCCCATCTCCTCGGCAATGGCGCGAACCTGCGGCTTCGACAGGCCGCCGAGGGGAAAGCGCAGATAATCGATCTGCGCCTGCGTGGTGGCGAACAGGAAATAGCTCTGGTCGCGGTCGGCGTCGACCGGCCGGTAGAGCGCGCGGTGGGCGCCATTGGCGCCGGAGCGGATGTAGTGGCCGGTGGCCAGCGCGTCGGCGCCAAGCTCCTTGGCGGTGGCCAGCAGGTCGGCGAACTTCACCGTCTGATTGCAAGACACGCAAGGGATCGGCGTCTCGCCGGCGACATAGCTTTCGGCAAAGGGATCGATGACCGCCTTGCGGAAGCGCTCCTCATAGTCGAGC
This sequence comes from Mesorhizobium sp. M1338, assembly GCF_040318045.1. Taxonomy (NCBI): domain Bacteria; kingdom Pseudomonadati; phylum Pseudomonadota; class Alphaproteobacteria; order Hyphomicrobiales; family Phyllobacteriaceae; genus Mesorhizobium; species Mesorhizobium sp. M1338. The sequence continues at coordinate 14,195 of NZ_JAMYLL010000021.1, forward strand.
ACATAATGGGGGATGCCGAGCGTCTCGGAGACGCGGCGGGCATCGTCGATGTCCTGCCCGGCGCAGCACGAGCCGGCCCGGTGCGTCGCCGCGCCATGGTCGTAGAGCTGCAAGGTGACGCCGACGACATCGTAGCCTTCGCGCTTCAGCAGGCCAGCGACGACCGATGAATCGACACCGCCCGACATGGCGACGACGATGCGGTTGGTTTCGGGACGTCCGGGAAGATCGAGACTGTTCATGATGCTTTCGTTCTACGCGGCGTCTCAATGCCAATGTCGAGAATATAGGTCAAGCTTTACCGGCGCGCCAGCGGGCAGGGCGATTCATGGGGGCGATCGATCCGCGTGAGGGGATGCAATTTCCCGGGCCAACCGGGGTTTCTTCCCCGGCAAACCAGGGTTTGCGGGCAGATGGTTCAAATGCCGGTGAAAAGACTAACGCGGCGTTCATGATCCTTACCTAGTCATTAGGGTCTGCTTAGGCAATTTTTAAAGCTGTGGCGGTAACGTGGCGGGGATTGGGTCTTTGAGTTTTTTGTAGAGAGTACGATGACCGATCTGGTTAGACCGAGAGTCAAGTATGTTATTGGGCCTGACGGCAGTCCTCTTACGATTGCCGATCTGCCGCCGACGAATACACGTCGCTGGGTTATCCGGCGTAAGGCGGAAGTGGTTGCGGCAGTGCGCGGCGGGCTTTTGAGCCTGGACGAGGCATGCCAACGCTACAAGCTCACCACCGAGGAATTCCTGTCCTGGCAGGCGTCGATCGACGAATATGGCCTTGCCGGGCTGCGCACGACGCGCATCCAGCAATACCGGCACTAGCAAAATTCGCTTCAGGAACGGCGATCGTGAGTTAAGGGGCGGCGCAACCGCTGCTCTTCGCTCGCCTAGCCCATCGCGATCTTCGCTACATGGACATGCTCGCCGACCCGCGGAGGGCGAGACATGATCGCGCCCCTCTTCTTAAAAACTGCGAGATGAAGGCCGCACCCAGCGATCGGGAATCTATTTCACAAACGAGCCAAGAAAGTTGTCGACCAAATCCTCTTTCGTCTCCAAAAAAAGACTTTCGATGGTGAGGTCCATCTCTTTTTGAGCGATAATAGCGTCGATCTGTGCGGTTGGGAGGGGACTGGCGAATCGGCAACTCAGCGCGTGCTGTGTTCTTTGGACCAGATAGCAGCTCACCAGTTCGGATTTATCATCACCATATTGCAGGTAAAAGTAATCCGGACTGCCGGAAAAGCTGCCGACATACAGCGCCGCTCCACCTTCGGACAGGTCCAGCATGCGAAAATTGTTGCTCTGTACTTCGCGCAGGCCATGTGATGGAAAGATGAGGCGAACAAGGAAATTGACGTTCCTTCGAACCCATCTGCGCTTTTCCTCGACGCCGCCAGAATGTTCCACGAGTTCTGTTCCAATATCTAAGAATCCAAGTATTCCTCGGCCCTTACTTCGGTATCTTGGGTTAGAAACCTTAAGGACCGATAAGCGGTTCTGCTCGAATTGGTTCTTCCCGTATGACTTCGCGAGCGCGTATCCGCTTCTTCAACATCGCCGATCTCGCTTCACGGTCGAGCGAGACGATCGCGCCGCGGGTGTCTATCTGGTGGTTTGCGCGCTGCGCAAAGGCCGGCTGCGCAATGGCGAGCTTGCCCGCAAGCTCGAAGGCATCACGCCGAAGATGCTGACGCAGACGCTGCGCGTTCTCGATCGTGACGGACTGGTGCGGCGCGAGATCTTCCCGGGGATCCCGCCGCGCGTCGAATATGAATTGACGGATCTCGGCCAGAGCCTGGCGGGGCTGCTTACCCAGATGCTGCTTACCCAGATACGGTCATGGGCGGAACAGCATGCACCGGACATCAAGATGCCAGGGCGCGGGCGGCTGCCGAATATGAAGGCGATTTGGCCGCCTAGGTGGCTTCCAGTTCTCTTGGCGACCTTGCCGCCAAGGCTGGGCGAGGTCATGCGCCCGCCGGGTTGGCAAGCGCCGGAGCCGCGTGCGGGCCGGGCTTCAGCCGATCATGGCGCTGCGGCCGCCGACTTCGGCTTCGCGGATCTTGGTGTCACGCGATTCCAGCATTTCCGCCTTGGAAAGCTCCGCTTCAGCTTCGCCGAGTAATGATTCGGCAGTGCTTCGCTGCTGAGCGAGGTCACTTTGCGAATTTCTGAGGTTGTCGCGGCGCAAACGCGCCGCCTTGGCGAAGGTCGGATAGGCGAAATGGTTGATGTCGGTGATGCCGGCCTTCTTTTCTTCAGCGGTGATCTGAAGCTCCAGCTCGACGGCCATGCGTTCGAACTCGGCGATCATCATGTCGAGCTGCAGCAGCTGCCGCCGCTTCTCATTCACCTGAAATTGTTTCAGCCGAACGAGGTTTTCACGTGACTTCATGATTCGGTACTCCCGGAAACGCACACCCGCACTTATCGTCCAAACCACCTGGAAGGGCCCAGGCCGCACCCGTGTCCACCGCCTTTCCCCGAACTATGGGAAACAAAACCCTAAAGTTTTTTGCCGGCGGTAACCATTCGTTTACGGGCATTGTTAATCATACGGGTCAGGACTTAAGGCCGGGTAAAAATTCCGGCCGCCGATGCGGAAGCGATGTCGATGAGTCCCTGGAGTCACTTAGTCCAGATTGTTGATGTGTTGCATTAGGATTTGGTTCTGAGATTCGTTATTAGATTCAAGAGGGTGTAGAAAGAGGTTAAAAAATCTGGTACCGTCATGGACGGGAAATTAGGTTTTGTTAACCATTTAATGGCAGCCTCTGCACAAGGCAACCACTGCTCCGGGTCCGGACGGGTCGTGAAATGGTCCGGCAGCAGAAAAGGGGAATGAAATGCGTGTTCTGCTGATAGAAGATGACAGTGCAACCGCACAAAGCATCGAGCTGATGCTGAAATCGGAAAGTTTCAACGTCTACACGACCGATCTCGGTGAAGAGGGCGTCGATCTAGGCAAGCTCTACGATTACGACATAATCCTTCTCGATCTCAACCTGCCTGACATGTCGGGCTACGAGGTTTTGAGGACGCTTCGCCTTTCCAAGGTAAAGACGCCGATCCTCATCCTCTCCGGCATGGCCGGTATCGAGGACAAGGTACGCGGCCTCGGCTTCGGCGCCGACGACTATATGACCAAGCCGTTTCACAAGGATGAGCTGGTCGCCCGCATTCATGCCATCGTGCGGCGCTCCAAGGGGCACGCCCAGTCGGTCATCACCACCGGCGATCTCGTGGTCAACCTCGATGCCAAGACCGTCGAAGTCGGCGGCCAGCGCGTACACCTGACCGGCAAGGAATACCAGATGCTGGAGCTGCTCTCGCTGCGCAAGGGCACGACGCTGACCAAGGAAATGTTCCTCAACCACCTTTATGGCGGAATGGACGAGCCTGAGCTGAAGATCATCGACGTCTTCATCTGTAAGCTGCGCAAAAAGCTCGATGCGGCGTCCGGCGGCCAGAATTACATCGAGACGGTCTGGGGTCGCGGCTATGTGCTGCGCGAACCCGAAGACATCCGCGTCAGCGCCTGAGCGAAGAACACGTTCTAACTTATTCAATAAAAAACCCGGCTCTGCCGGGTTTTTTGCGTGATGGGCTGATAAGCATCCGTTTTACGCAATTACCAGCAGAAAACCGTCACGCACTCTTCCTGGAATTGCTCACCACCGCCGAATCAGGCGCGATCCTCAAGGCGCTAAAACGCTCAAGCAATTGCGAACGGTTGAACGGCTTCAAGAGATAGCCCTGGGCGCCAGCGCGCTTGGCCCGCATGATCGAAGCGATATCGAGCTCGACCAGTGAAATCAGGATCTGCGGCTTTATCGGGCTCTCCATGGCGCGCACGCGACGGATGAGATCGACCGCCGCCACGTCAGGCAAGGCGCCGTCGACGACGATGATGTCGGGCATATCGGCGGCGCACATCTCCAGCGCGTCAAGTCCGCTGGCGGCCTCGATGATAACCATTTCGGAGCCGCCCAGGATACGTTTTGCAACCTTCCTGATGACGCTTGAATCGTCGACGAACATGCAGCGTTTCATTTCCGGGTCCTCTTTGCCGTCTGGCAATCCGGCAGCGTCGGGGGCATCGAGAGGCACCATAGGCCAATCCGGTAAAGAAGCCGAAAAGGCGTTAGGTAAAATTTTTGCAAAGATGGCGGCTGCTGACTTTTATTCGCGAATGCTTCAATGCCGCCTAGGCAACTAAACGAATTTCATGCCAATCAGCCGGAATTACAGATTTCGATGTAAAAGTACTTTGGCTTCTCGACCGCGCTATCAGACCGCCGCAAACACGATTTCTTCAGGCGTCGCGTGGATCGATATCGTCATACCGGCTTCGCGCGCCAGAAGCAGCGTGTAATAGGGTTGCACGGAATGCGCGTCGATCGGTTCTTCCGGCTTGTGGCCGGAATGCAGTTCGAGGAATTTCGGCGGCACACGCAGCATCGGGCCAGCCGCGGCGAGCGCGAAACGCGGCTCGGTCTCGAGGTTTTCCAGGGTCACCGAGAGCTTGCCACCGCGCGGAATGGCGGCGTTGGCGACGAGGATCAGGTTGAGCAGCAGCTTGACCTTGTTCTTTGGCAGCAGCGCGCGGGTCCCGTTCCAGGTCAGTTCCGGCTTCTCGTTCTTGAGGAAGGCGATGGCGACCGCTTCGGCATCGCCGGTATCGATCAGCATGCCGGCCGAGCCGGCGGCGCCGAAGGCGATGCGGGCGAACTGCAGGCGGGCCGAAGCGTTGCGGGCGCTCTGACGGATCAGCTTCATGGCGTCTTCGTCGGCGCCGCCTTCATCGAGCAGTTCGAGCCCATTGTTGATCGCGCCGACCGGCGAGATGATGTCGTGGCAGACCCGGCTGCACAAAAGCGCCGCCAGATCGGGTGCGGAAAGGGTGAACAGATCGGCCATCGGCGAAAATCCCAGCAAAATTTTACAATTCATGGCCGAGCGATCGATCGTCGCCTGCCCACACGAATCACGCTCTCTCTCCTCGGACTTTCTGAATACACAGCGTCCGTGCGTGCAGCAACAAATCCAAATTGTGGCTATGGCAAATGGCGTTCACGAAGGCTGCCGACCCCACTTGAGCGACCCTAAACAGCCTTTGAACCGCCATGTTCATGTGGGAGCTTAATGGTTGAAAAAGGATTACGGCATAGTTTGCCCGTAACAGTTACCCTTAACGGCCGGCTAAAAGAGCCGTACGGGGTGCGAGGCGTCGGCGAAGGTGCTCCCTGACGGAGATTGGAAGCATGTTTTCCCGATTCTATGGCCGGACTTTTTTCCGTGTCCCAGACCGGACGGTTGTTCGTGTCATCTCAATGGCGATTGCGCTCATGGGCGTTCTCGCCTTCTCGACTTCAGCCCTACGGGCCCAGGAATACACCGCTCAGGAGATTGTCGATTCCGGTCACAAGTTCTTCGGCGCGACATCGGGCGGGCTCGCCACGGTCGTCGAGAAGATCTTTGCTTCCTACGGCCTGCCCAACGGCTATCTGCTGGGCGAGGAGGGCTCGGGCGCGCTGATCGGCGGTCTGACCTATGGCGAAGGCACGCTCTACACCAAGAATGCCGGCGATCACAAAGTATTCTGGCAAGGCCCGTCGCTCGGCTGGGACTTCGGCGGCGAGGGCTCACGGGTGATGATGCTGGTCTACAATCTCGATGATGTGGGCAGCCTCTACAACCGCTATGGCGGCGTCGCCGGCTCGGCCTATGTGGTGGCAGGTGTCGGCTTCAACGTGCTGAAGAACAATAATGTGATTTTGGTGCCGATCCGTACCGGCGTCGGTGCCCGGCTCGGCGTCAATCTCGGCTATTTGAAGCTTACCGAGCGCGCGACGTGGAATCCGTTCTGAGCTAAAGGTCTTTGGCTTTATGCATGTCGCTAGCCCAAAACCGGGCCACTTTTGGGCGACAAGCGTTAAACCCGTCAAGTTGCGGCAAGCCCTTGCCGCAACGCTGGATTTCCGCCATGTCAACGTGGCACGGTCAAAAGCGCTCGACGCGTTTTTGGTTTTATCTTGTTGCATGTCGTTGCGCCAAACCGGTTCTCATTTTTTGGACGACATGCATTGGTTTGATGGTTGCCGTCCACAACGGGTAGTCACTTGGTCCAGTCGGTCCTGTTCTTCGTTCTCGGCTTTCTCTGCGCCGGCTTTCTGGCGCTTATGGTGGCTCCGGCCATATGGCGTCGCGCCGTCACCCTGACGCGTCGACGTATCGAAGGCTCGATCCCCCTGACGCAAACCGAAATCCAAGCGGACAAGGATCGCATCCGCGCCGAGTACGCCATGTCGACGCGCCGCCTCGAAATCATCGTCAAGGCGTTGCGCGAGAAGGCAGCTGAGCAACTCGTGGAGATCAATCGCGGTCGTGAGGCCCTGAAGGGGCTGGCGGTCGAGCGCATGGACAAAAGCCAGGCGCTGACCGAGCTCGGCGTCACGACCGAGGCGTTGCATCAACGCGAGAGCGAGTTGCGGCAGCTTTCGGAGCGACTCAAGGAAACCGAACGCAAGCTGGAAAAACGCGCGCTCGAGCTGGAAAAGCTGGAGCGCATGTATGACGACGCCAGTTTTTCCTCCAGCAGCCGGCAAATCGAGCTCGTCGCGCGCGAATCCGAAATGCAGAAACTCGCCAGCGACATTGCGCTGCTGCGGGGCCAGCGCAAGGAGGCGGACAGGCGCGGCCAGGAGATCGCGGCCGAAAGCAAGGCAGCACGCGAAGCGCTGAAAGCCGAGAAGAAAAGGACCGCTGAGCTCGACAAGAAGGTCGAACGGCTGCTGGCGACGCTTGCCGACCGCGAGGACAAGCTTGAACGCCGCGAAAAGGAACTGGCGCGCATGCGAGAAAAATCGAAAGGCGAAGACAGCGCACCGGACTTGCGGCTGGTCGGCAAGGCTGGCGAAACCGCCAGAAGCGACGACCTCGACAAAGCGATCGCCAAGCTCGACAGCGATCGTGAGCGGCTAGAGGCGAGGCTGACGGCGCTGGCGCTCGAGAACAAGCGGCTGAAGGCGGATCTCACAGCGCTGGCCGCGTCCAATCCCGCGGAGGTCAGCTCCGCCCTGCGCGAGCAGATGAACGAACTGGCGGCGGAGGTCGTCCACCTGACGGCCAAGCTCGAAGGGCCTGGCTCGCCGATCGACAAGGCCTTGGCGGCCCCTTCGGATGTACGCTCCGGCAACCGGAGTCTTGCCGACCGCGTGCGGGCGCTGCAGAAGGCTGACGCGACAAGCTGAAATCAGGTCTCTTTTGCCGAAAAATGATGCAGGGTGATGGCTGATGCGGCTGCGACATTCAGGCTGTCGAAACCTTTCGACATGGTGATCCGCACGGTGTGCAAGCGCGCGAGCAGGCTGTCCGGCAAGCCTTCGCCCTCAGTGCCGAGATAGAGTGCCAGGCGTTCGCTCCTTTGCGCATCGCGGATGTCGGTCCGCCCGCGTGGCGTCAGTGCGAATTGTTCGAAGTTCCGCCGGCCAAGCATTGCCATGAAGCCGGCGGCGTCGGTGAACGACGCGAAAGGGATCTTGAGCGCGGCGCCGACTGAAACGCGGATCGCCTTGCGGTAGAGCGGATCGCAGCATGTCGCGTCCAGCAGTATGGCGTCGGCACCAAAGGCGGCGGCGTTGCGGAAGATCGAACCCATATTGTCATGATTGGCGATGCCGACGAGCACCACGACCAGTGCCCCGGCCGGCAAGGCATCGATCAGGGCCTCGGCGGACCGCGGCGTCCCCTTGCGGCCCATGGCCAGGATGCCGCGATGCATGTGAAACCCGGCGATTGCGTCCATCACCGCGCTGGTGGCGACATAGACCGGAAGGTTGGCCGGCGCCTTGCGCAGGATGCTCTCGAGGCCGGAGAGCCGGTTCTCCAGAACCAGAACCGATTCGGCGCCAAAGCGTCCGGCCGAGAACAGCAGGTCCAGCACCACCTTGCCTTCGGCGACGAAGCGGCCTTGCCGGCCGGCGAGATCGCGCTCACGGATGTCGAGATAGGCAGCGACGCGCGGATCTTGCGGGTCGTCGATGCGAATAGGGTCCATGCGTTCCTCGCCGCCGTCGCATCGGCTCGAAAATCCGGGCCGATTTCCCGGCGCTCACCTTTGGGTTCGGAAAGCACGATGCGACAATTCGGGACGGTCAGCTAGCTCCATGCGCCCTGATAGCGCATGTCGGCTCTGAAATCGCCGGCGAGGCGGCTACAGGACGGTCAGGTTCCGGCACGGCGCAAACGGTGCGCCATCTGGGACAAGTCATCCTTGCCGCTGCCGAAAATGCCGTCCAGCATGACAAGCAGTTCGCGCACGGCGTCGGATTTGCAGGAATAGTAAATCATCTGCCTGTCACGGCGGGTGTCGACGAGGTCGAGCGCACGCAACTTGGCCAGATGCTGGGATAATGCCGATTGACTGAGCATCACCTTCTCGGCGATGGCGCCGACCGACATTTCACCGTCGGCGAGATAGCTCATGATCAACAGCCGCTTCTCATTGCCCATCAGCATGAGAAATTCGGCCGCGGATTCGGCGTTGACGATTAGCTTTGTCGAGACCATTGATGCCCCATGCTTCTTGTTCATCCCGACGCCATGGGGGCAATGGCGTCTGATTCCATAAACTCACTTGTCAACCGGCGCTGGCGATTCAGCGCCACCAGCAAAAGGTAGAGCATTTCATTTAAATCTCAAGTGTTGCTTTTGATCAAACATAATTAAGTCCAGTCTCCGGCGTCGACCGAGGCCCGGCCGCTCTTGGCCATCTCGACCAGAACGTGTCGCAATTCGCGCGCTGCCACCAGGGGTTGCGGGAAGAAAACCCGGCAAGTGTCATCACCCGATACCAGATCCATGCCATCGGCATCGAAGCCGGTAATGGTCCAGCCGTTGGCGGATGCTGTCGCGAAATGCCGGGCATACACGGCGATTGCGTCAAGATGGTCGGCGTTCATGTGATCGATGGCGGATTGCTCGCTCGCCGCAAGCTCCTCGACGATCGGCCCGCTGGTGAGCAGATCCGACCGATCGAGATGATAGGCCTTGCCGAAACCTCCATTGAGGCTGGCGCGTTGCGGCTCGAGGCGAAAGATCGAAAAGTCGCCGAGACTGGCGTAAAGTTTCGCCTTGGGATTGTGGTTGAGATAACGGCGCTCGGCGCGGGCGTGTTCGCTTGATCCGCGATCGAGCCGTGCCGCCCGGCAGACCAGTGTCAGGCGCGGGTGCGCAAGCGGGTCGCCCTTGCCGGGTTCGCCAAGCAAAAGGGAGCAGCGCGGATCGGCAAGCAGGGCGCCGGTGTGCGCCGAGAGCATCGACACCAGGATCAGCGGCGCGCCGTCGATGTCGGTGGCCACGCCGACCCTGCTGGCCAGCGGTGAGCCGGTTTGCGGTTCGATCACCGCCAGCGCGCCAAAGCGGGCGTTGCGCAGAAGCGTCTTCGCCAGCCGGATCGCTTCGGCGTCCGTCTCGCGGATCACGTCCTTCTTCGGCTCGTCCAAGGCATCACTCAATAAGTGGATTTTCTTTCTCCAATTATCTGTCAAACAAACCGGATTTGGCAAGGTCGTCGATCTCGTTTTTCGAAAACCCGAAACGTGCCAGCACCTTCGACGGGGCGAGATCGCTGTCGGCGGGCCTGATCGCCGGTGTCGGCTGTGAGCCGGAGAAACGCGGCGCCGGGGCAGGGCGCTCAAGTGCGCCCGCCATCACGAAGGCGTTGCGCGCCCGATTGTGCGGGTGCTGCTTCGCCTCATGCAGCGACAGGACAGGAGCAACGCAGGCATCGGTTTGGGCAAACAGCAGGTCCCAGTCGTCGCGTGATTTCCGCCGGACCCGATCGGCAATGGCCGCGCGCATCGGCGGCCACAGCGCCTTGTCGTACTGGCCGGACACAAAGCGCTCATCGAGCGGCAACAGTCTGGCGAATTCGGCGAAGAATTGCGGCTCGAGGCAGCCGATGGCGATATGGCGTGCGTCCGATGTCTCATAGGTGTCGTAGAAGGGGGCGCCGGAGTCGAGCAGGTTCGCGCCGCGCTTGTCGCTCCACAACCCGGCAGCCATGAAGGCGTGCAGGGGCGCCGCCAGCATCGAGGCGCCTTCGACCATCGCGGCGTCGACGACCTCGCCCTTGCCCGTGCGCGAGCGTTGGAACAGCGCGGCCAGCAGGCCGGCTACCAGCATCATGGCGCCACCACCATGGTCGGCGACGAGGTTGAGCGGCGGGACAGGGCGGTCGTCCGGGTGGCCGATTGCGTGCAGCACGCCGCAATAGGCGAGGTAGGTGATGTCGTGACCGGCGCGGCCGGAGAGCGGGCCGTCCTGGCCGAAGCCGGTCATGCGGCCGTAGATCAGCGCCGGGTTGCGCGTCAGCACCGCCTCCGGGCCGAGGCCAAGCCGCTCCATGACACCGGGGCGAAACCCTTCGAGCAACATGTCCGCGTTTTCGGCAAGGCGCAGCAGCAGATCGGCGCCTTCCCGGCGCTTCAGGTCAAGACGCAGGATGGCGCGGCCGTGGCGGTCGATGTTGTACTCATCCGGGAGCGGCAAGGGCGGCTGGCTGGTCCCCGTCCGTTCGATGCGCAGCACTTCGGCGCCCATCTCCGACAGCATCAGGCCGGCCAGCGGCACGGGGCCTAGCCCGGCCATCTCGATCACCTTCAGCCCGGCAAGCGGGCCGGTCTTGCCGGCAGCGGACGGGCCGGTGCTCATGTCCGTCTATTTCGGCGCCATGCGGATGGCGCCGTCAAGGCGGATGGTCTCGCCGTTCAGCATCTGGTTCTCGATGATGTGCAGGGCGAGAGCGGCATATTCGGATGGTTCGCCCAGGCGCGACGGGAAGGGGACGGCGGCGCCCAGCGAATCCTGCACCTCTTGCGGCATGCCGGCCATCATCGGCGTCTTGAAGATGCCGGGCGCGATGGTGCAGACGCGGATGCCTGAACGGGCAAGGTCGCGCGCCACCGGCAGCGTCATGCCGACGACGCCGCCCTTGGACGCCGCATAGGCGGCCTGGCCGATCTGGCCGTCATAGGCGGCGACAGAGGCGGTGTTGACGATGACGCCGCGCTCGCCACCTTGCAGCGGCTCGAGCTTTGAAGCGCGCTCGGCGACGAGGCGGATCATGTTGAACGTGCCGATCAGATTGACCTCGATCACCTTGCGGTACTGATCGAGAGGATGGGGGCCATCCTTGCCGATCGTCTTCACGCCTATGGCGATGCCGGCGCAATTGACCAGGATCCGCGGCTCGCCAAGCTTGTCGGCGACGTCGGCAAGTGCAGCTGTCCCACTGTCGGCGCTGCTGACGTCGCACTGGACGGCAATGGCGTCGATCTCGGCCGCGACCTTGGCCGCGCGGTCAATACCGACGTCGAAGATGGCGACGCGGGCGCCCTTGGCGGCCAGCGCCCGCGCCGTTGCCTCGCCAAGACCGGAGCCACCGCCGGTAACGATCGCGATCTGGCCGTTCGGGTTCATGGCGTCATCCTTTTGATCTCAGGAACAGTGGAACGGATCAGGCGCCAGATCGATGGGGAAGGTCAAGCCATCGCCGCGATCGCGGCAACCCTGGCCTGATCGGCGTGACAGACCTCGCCCGAGAGCCTGGCGACCGCGCCCGGCACGATCTCGTGCGACAGCAACCGGTCGAGATCGACAGGGCGCGGCATCGAAATCTGGCCGCGCGGGATCCGTTTGAAACCGAGCGGACCGTAATAGGGTTCATCACCGACCAGCATGATCGCGGGCGCACCGGTCTTGGCGGCGGCCTCCAGCGCGATCGCCACCAGCCGGCGGCCGATGCCGAGATTCTTGAAGGCCGGCCGCACCGCAAGCGGCCCGAGCATCAGCGCGCGACCGGCGCCGGCGGCGATGCGGGTCATGCGCACCGAGGCGACGACGATGTCGCCCTCGACGGCGACAAAAGACAACGAGCGTTCGTGCCCTCCGGCTTCGCGGATCTTGTAGGCGGCCAGCACAAAGCGGCCGGGCCCGAAGGCTTCGTCGTTGATGGCTTCGATCTGGAGGTCGTGCGCCGGGGTTTCCGGCAGGTATTTTACGTCGGCAAGGCTCATGGTCTTTGCGTTCCGGTAAGGAGGAAAGGTTTGCTGCAAACGGCAGCATTCGCCAGTCAGCGCTAAGCGCGGGCGCCCTTTCGTCGTCGGTCAAACCGGATCAAAGCAAAGTCGAACATGCGGATTGTCCGCTAGCATCAATTTTCCGCCGCTGCAATCGGCCGTTTTTGTCCGTCGTTTCGGCCAAGTGACGGTCTGTTCAGCACCTGACGTCTTCGACAGGCCAATGTTGCGCTTAAATAGGCCAATGGGACGCAAGGAGATTTGCATGGGATTGCTGGTTGAAGGCAGGTGGCAGGATCGCTGGTATGATACCGCGGACAACGGCGGCAGGTTCGTGCGGACGCAGTCGCAATGGCGCGACTGGATCACCGTTGACGGGGCGGCGGCCGAAGGCCGAACGCGCGGCTTCAAGGCCGAGCCCGGCCGCTATCATCTCTATGTCTCGCTTGCCTGTCCGTGGGCACACCGGACGTTGATCTTTCGCGCGCTGAAGAAGCTGGAAGGCATCATATCGATGTCGGTGGTGCATCATTTCATGGGCGCCAACGGCTGGACGTTCGTGGCCGAGGACGGCGCCACCGGCGACACGCTTTACGGCCTCGACTTCCTGCACCAGATCTACGCCAAGGCCGATCCTGACTATTCGGGCAGGGTGACGGTGCCGGTGCTGTGGGACAAGAAGGAGCAAACCATCGTCTCCAACGAATCTTCCGAGATCATCCGGATGCTGAATTCGGCTTTCGACGAATGGGGCGATGCCAGCCTCGATTTCTATCCGCAGGCGCTGCGCGGCGAAATCGACAAGGTCAACGCACTGGTCTATCCCGCAGTCAACAACGGGGTCTATCGCGCCGGCTTCGCCACCACGCAGGCCGCTTATGAAGAAGCATTCGGAGAGCTGTTCTCCGCGCTCGATGCGCTGGAAGGCCGGCTGTCGAAGCAACGCTATCTCGTCGGCGATCGCCTCACGGAAGCTGATTGGCGGCTATTCACCACGCTGGTGCGCTTCGATCCGGTCTATGTCGGCCATTTCAAATGCAATCTGCGCCGTATCGCCGATTACCCGAACCTGTCCAACTATCTGCGCGATCTCTACCAGGTGCCTGGTGTCGCCGAGACCGTGAACCTGCACCACATCAAGGCGCATTATTACGGCAGCCACGAAACGATCAATCCGACGCGGATCGTGCCCGTCGGGCCGAAACTGGATTATGGCGCACGGCATGACCGGGCGCGGTTCAGCAGGGCGGCGGCTTGATCTACCAGTAAGGCGAGGGCTGCTCGCCGCCAAAAACCTCGGCGATCCGCCGCAGCGTCGCCGGCGTCGTTTTCTCGGGCAGGCGGTCGAGGGGGAAGAAGCCGGCTTCGGCGATCTCGTGGTCCGGGAGTTTTGGCGCCGTCTGGCTGAAGTGCTCGATCACGTAGAAGCCGACGTGGTCGCGCCGGCTGGCGCGGCGGTTGAAATGCATCGATTTGAGCATCGGCGGTGATGTCAGTGCGATGTTGCCTTCCTCGGCCAGTTCGCGTGCCAGCGCCTCGGCCAGCGTCTCGCCGACTTCGACACCGCCGCCGGGAAGCTGCCAGCCCGGCACATAGGTGTGGCGAATGAGGAAGATGGAATTGGACGCCATGTCGTGGATCAGACCGCGCACGCCGAGCGTCATCGGCCGCCGCAGCACGAAATGGAGATGGAACAGCCTGGCCCTCAGACCCGCCCAGCCGGTCTGGCGGAAGGCATCTTCAGGCTTCACCATCAGGCCCGAAACCGTGGCTGGAAAGCCAAGCGCGGGTCGCCTATGAAGGATGCATGTTCAGGCTCGCGCATATTTCCGATGTCCATCTTGGGCCGCTCCCCGATGTATCCTATCGTGATCTCGCCTCCAAGCGCGTGCTCGGCTACGTCAACTGGCAGCGCAACCGCCGCCGCCATATGCATGACGCCGTCATCGACACGATCGTCGCCGACATCAAGGCGAACACGCCTGACCACCTTGCCGTCACCGGCGACCTGGTCAATCTGGCGCTCGACGGCGAGATCGAGATGGCCAGGCATTGGCTGGAGACGCTGGGACCGCCGCATGATGTTTCGGTCGTTCCGGGCAACCACGATGCCTATGTGCCCGGGGCCTTCGACAAGGTCTGCCGATCCTGGGCGGCGTGGATGAGCGGCGACGGCGTCAACACGCCGGTCGACCGCAACGCGTTCCCCTATCTGCGGGTGCGCGGCGAAGTCGCCCTGATCGGCGTCTCGACGGCACGCGCCACGGCACCCTTCATGGCCAACGGTTTCTTCATGGAAGGTCAGGCGGCCCGGCTCGGCAAGCTGCTCGACGCAACGGCCAAACAAGGGCTGTTTCGGGCGATCATGATCCACCATCCGCCGGTGCGCGGCGCGGTCCCGCAGCACAAGCGGCTGTTCGGTATCGCCCGCTTTCACAAGATCATTCGGCGTCATGGTGCCGAACTTGTCCTGCATGGCCATTCGCATCTGCCGTCGCTGTTCTTCATCGGCGGTAGAGGCGTCAGGATCCCGGCGGTCGGCGTTGCTGCCGCAGGCCAGGCACCGGGCGGCAAGCACCCGGCGGCGCAGTACAATCTGTTCGACATCGACGGCGAAAAGGGCAATTGGCGGATACGGCTGACGCGGCGCGGCCTGACCGGGCCGTCCATACCGCCATCCGACCTGCAGACGCTGGAGCTTGGCACGGAGCCCGGAGCCGTTATGGCCGCAAGCTGATAATCATGGCGGCGATACGGTCCCAGAACAAGACGACCGACACCACCAGGCCGACCAGGGCACCGGCGGCGATCAGGCCAAGCCCGGACAGAAAGGCCGACCAGCCGTTGCTGCTCGTCACTGGGCGCAGCGGCGGTTCGGCTTCCGCTACATCGGCGCGTTTCATGCCGGCGACAGCCGGCTCGACCCCGCCTTCCATCATCCTCTGACGCTCGACGATGCGCTCGGCGACATAGCGCGTCACGGAATCGGCAACCGACTTCATCTCGGTGGATTCGGCAAGCACCACCCGGCCGATGCGGGTGTCCTTGAGGAAGCGATAGGTGCGGCGGTCGCGTCCCATGGCGACATGGCTGACGGCGTCGATCCACAGGCGCGGCTGCAAGCCGGACGAGACGACAAAGTCGAAATTGTCCATGTCGGCCGGAACATCGGCAAAAACCGGCGCCAGATCGGCGGCGAGCAGATCGAGGCGCATGCGATGCGCCTCGCGCATATCGACGACGACGTCATCGCGGTCGGCGAAGGCATTTTTCACATCACGGATGGCATCGGACAGCTTGTTCGACTGGTCGACGGTCTTCTCGCCTGCTTCCTTCATCGGCGTTTGCCTCGCGGGTTTGGTTAACATGGCGTTAACACAGCCGCCGGCAAAATGCACTGGAGAGATGGACGGGATTGAGGCGCGCACGAAGGTTGCTGTGCGCGAAAAAAGGTCAGTTGGCCGCCGCCGCGAATTTCTGGCGATGCGGCCTGGCGCGGCGGTTGGTGTTGCGGCGAATGATCTCGGCGACGAGGCCGGGTGCTTCCTCGGCCAGCATGTGGCCGGCCTCCAGCACATGGTGCACATGAAAATGCGTCGGCAGATCATGCGCCTGGGTAAAGGGCAGCACCGCGTCGTCGGTTCCCCACGCCACCATCACGGGTATGTTCAGCCCATCGAAACGATCATGCGGGATGACGCCTTGCCGATCGTCCATGGTCATGGCGGCTGCGATCTCGACGAGTTTTTCCAACTGGCCGGGCCGCCTGCGCATTTCCCAGAGGGTGTCCACGGTGTGATCGAGCGGCCGGGCTGATGGTCCCGACATGGCGGCGAGGCAGAACCGTATCTCGGACCGATCCGCTGCACCGGCATAGCGGCGCAACAGGGGTCCGTTGATCTCCGGGCCAATGCCGCCCGGCGCCAGAAGCGTCAGCGAAGCGACTTTTCCGGGCTCGGCCAACGCCATCAGCATTGCCACCGCACCGCCCATCGAGTGGCCCACGAGATGAACGCGCCTCAGGCGACGCTCCGAGAGATCGGCGAGCACGGCCCTTGCCGCCACCTTGGCCGGACCAGCGGCGGGAAAATCGAGCGACAGCCCATGCCCCGGCAGATCATAGGCCAGTGTGTGCGTTGCAGGCGCCAGGGAGGAAATCACCTCGCGCCAGACATCGTGGCAACCGCCGAAACCATGCAGCAGGACGATGGCTTTCGAGCCAACACCTTGTTCGGCGGCAAAAAGCGATGCAGTCATGAAAACTGATTTTTGTTATTGCGGGATGCGCGACACTAATTGTGCTGAATTGCTCCGAGTCTAGCGTGATGGCCAGTAAAATTTTCGCGATTTGTACGATTGCGGACAGAACTCGGCGACCAGCCGGTAGTGGCGATCAAATCCACTGGAACGTGGCGCCCAATCCGCGGATGTCGATTGGTGTCAGCTTGGGTTGCCGAGCCCGGCCGCGCGCAGCGCCTTGACCAGCCGGTCGGTCAAGTCGGCTGGATATTTCCGCTCGACGAAGGTCGCACGTGGATCGGCGGCAAATTTAGGGAACTCGGTGGTCAGTTGGTTCAGCAGCGTGCTCACCAGATGGTCCTGTCCGGCGGCCTTGGCGCCGATCAGCCGCGCCGCCAGATAGTGCGATTTCGTTGCCGTCGTTCTCAACGCCATGCTGGCCGCGATGGCTTTGTTCATGTCGCCGAGCATGAACTCACCGACGAATACCCCGTAATCCCACCATGTCGAGTGCCCGCTGAAGGTCTCCGCTGCATGGTCAAGGATCGGCGTTCCCTCCGCGTATCGGCCGGCGAAGATCAGCCCATAGCCGTAAGCAGCGGCCATGCCGAGGTCGTAGGGATTGAGTTCGTAGGCCTTGCGCATCCAGCGGATCGCTTCGTCCGTATTGCCGAGGCGCGAACTGACGTAGCCGTAGGAGCGATGCGCATAAGGGCTGGTCGGCCCCATCTGCACGCCGCGATGGGCAAACTCCACCGCCTTCTCGATCGTCGCATTGGGCGGATAGGTATAGTGATCGGAGACCGCCTCGAGATGCAGGGAGGCCAGTTCCGAATAGACGAGCGAGGATTTCGTGCCGCCATTGGCCAGCTTCTCAAGGCACCGATAGGCAGCCTCATGGGTTCTGGCGTTCTGGTCGAGATAATATTTGTCGTTGAGCAGCAGGCATTGCGTCAGACCATTTGGCGCACCGGTCTGCTCGATATAGTTGTAGATCGTGCCCGAGGCGGGAAGCGCTGAACTCAGCATGTCGGCGATACGGTCTTCGATCGCGGCAGGAGCGCTGTCGGCAGCGGTCAGATTGCGCGAAAGAAGCACCCGTCCGGACGCCATGCTTTGCAGTTCGATCGTGATGTCGCCCGTGTCCGGCCCGGGCAGGATGTCGAATATGAAGTTTGTGGCATCTTCGGCCGGATCGGCCACGGTGTCGCGGCCGATGAAGTCGATCGTATCGAAGCCGCTCAAGCCGGCGCGCAGCGACGCGGCGACACGGCTGGCGTACGTGCCCTCGGCCTTGAGGCCGATATAGACTTGCGGCAGGTCGTCAGCCATTGCCGATGACGCGATGCTTCCGGTCGCGCGGGCGGTCTCGAGCGTTGCCGACATATCGCCGCCCGTCAGCAAGGCACTCCCGCCCTGACGAAGGATCAGTACACCCAGCATGGCGATGACCAGGGCGATCGCCATCCAGAAGAAACGGAGATGGCGCACCACCGAGGGCGTGGGCGAGGGCGTCGCGGAAGTCAGCAGCGCCGCATCCGGCACACTGGCGTCGTTGGGTCGATCGGCGGATGCAGCGCCGTCCAGCTTCAGGTCCGGCAGCCTTATGGCGTTCAATTCATAGGCAGGAACATAGCCGCCGCGCGGAATGGCGATGCGGACAGGCTCGGCAACGCCCTCATTGGCAAAATAGTGCTGCAGAAGCTCGCGCAGCCTGCCTGCCTGCACCCGCACCACGGCATCGGTGGACGGATCGAAATCGCCATCCTTGCCGAAAACATCCATGGCGATGGAGAAGCCCTTGAGCCTGTCGGCTTCTCCGGCTTGTTCACGTTCGACAAGATAACGGAGCAACTTGCGCGCGCGTTCGGATCGTCCGAACGTTTGGCTGGCAAGCAGTCGCTCCAGTGTCTCGCGCACTGCGGGGGCGGCAGGCGTGGCATGCTGCAAGTGTCGATCCTCTCGAAGTCGGCACAGGTTGAGGCGCGATCATATAGGTCCCGCACCGCCACACAAGTATACACCCATTATGCGATCACATACCCCACCGGATAATTCTTCGGTGGTTAATGTCCCGAAAGATCGGAACCGATCACCAGGTTGCGGCAGTCCCGATCTTCGCTCTGGTCGTGCGTCAGCCGGCTTTTTTGCCAACGATCCGGTTGGCGGCAGACATCACCGCTTCCAGCGAGGCAGCGACGATGTTGGTGTTGATGCCGGCGCCGAACAGCTTGCCGTCAGGATATTCCATCTCGACATAGGAAATGGCCGACGCGTTCGAGCCGCGCTGCAACGAGTGCTCGGAATAGTCGAGCACCGACATCTCGACGCCGAGATGGCGCGACAGCGCATCGACGAAGCCGTCGATCGGACCGGTGCCGGTGCCCGATATCGTCACTTCCTTGCCATTGTCGAGGATGACCGCCTCGACAATGCGCCGGCCCTTGATTTCGGTGCTGGGATAGGTGTGGTGGTCGAGGAATTTCAGCCGCGCGGCAGGCTGATCGACATAAGTATCGAGAAAGCGCTCGTAGATGCGCCTTACCGGCACTTCCTTGCCCTCGGCATCGGTGATCGCCTGGATTTCCTGGCTGAATTCGATCTGCAGATTGCGCGGCAGGTTGAGGCCGTAATCGGCCTGCAGCACATAGGCGATGCCGCCCTTGCCGGACTGCGAGTTGATGCGGATGATGGCTTCGTAGCTGCGCCCGACATCAGCCGGATCGATCGGCAGATACGGCACTTCCCACAGGCTCGTATTGGCCTTCTTCAGCGCCTTCATGCCCTTGTTGATGGCATCCTGATGCGAGCCGGAAAAGGCGGTGTAGACGAGTTCGCCGACATAGGGGTGCCGCTCGGGGATCTTCAACTGGTTCGAATACTCGTAGACGTCCTTCATCCGGTTGATGTCGGAGCAGTCGATCCCGGGATCGACACCTTGCGTGTACATGTTGAGCGCCAGCGTGACGATGTCGACATTGCCGGTGCGCTCGCCATTGCCGAACAGCGTGCCCTCGACGCGGTCGGCGCCGGCCATCAGGCCGAGTTCGGTGGTGGCGATGCCGGTGCCGCGGTCATTGTGCGGATGCAGCGAGACCAGCAGGTTCTCCCTGTTGTCGAGGTTGCGGCACATCCATTCGATGCGGTCGGCATAGATGTTGGGTGTCGACATCTCGACCGTCGACGGCAGGTTGACGATCAGCTTGTTGTCCGGCGTCGGCCTGACGATCTCGGTGACGGCGTTGCAGATCTCCAGCGCCACTTCGAGCTCGGTGCCGGTAAAACTCTCCGGCGAATACTCGAAGCGAAAGCCGCCGCCGGCCTTGGCCGCCATGTCGGTGATCATCTTGGCCGCATCGGTGGCGATGCGCTTGATGCCGCCGACGTCCTTTTCGAAGACGACGCGGCGCTGCAATTCGCTGGTCGAATTGTAGAAATGCACGATCGGGTTGGTGGCGCCCTTGAGCGCCTCGAAGGTGCGGGTGATCAGCTCCGGCCGGCACTGAACCAGCACCTGCAGCGAGACGTCGGCGGGCACGTTGCCCTGCTCGATGCACCAGCGGGCAAAATCGAAATCGGTCTGCGAGGCCGAGGGGAAACCGATCTCGATCTCCTTGAAGCCCATGTCGAGCAGCAGGCCGAACATGCGCGCCTTGCGCTCGTGGCCCATCGGGTCGATCAGCGCCTGGTTGCCGTCGCGCAGGTCGACCGAACACCAGATCGGCGCCTTGTCGATGACCTTCGAGGGCCAGGTGCGGTCGGTGAGGCCGACGGTCGGATAGGGCTGATATTTGCGGGCCGCGTCAGGCATGCCCCTGTTCTGGATGCTTCTTTCCACACCCTTGCCAGCTATCTCGGCATCGGAGCGGATCTCTTCTCGTGCGTTCATCGTCTTTTCTCCCGGCGGCTCATGGATCCACCCTCGGGTGGATTGATGGCGAGCGGCGCCTTTACCAGAATTTCGTTCGCTTGATGTGATTGCCAAGGAGCATGCGCTTGCGCGGCGGTTCGACCGCCGGGCGCTCCTTCAGCGAACCCGGCGATCGCCGATAAGGCCGAGAAGAAGCAGGGTCGAAGTCAGCGCGCGCACGGTCTCGCCGGAAAAACCGGTCGGACGGGAAGCGTTGGTGGCGCGCGTGCTCATGGCTGATCTCATATAGGAGCGGCTTGTGGGAGGCAAGTGGGGCCCATGGCGGGTAGGGCTCCGAACTCAGGCTAACAAAAGACCTGACGACAGCCAGTTCGGCGGTGTTGGCAGTTTTTGTGCCGGCAGCTTTTCACGATAGGAATTTTTTCTTGATTCCGTGACCTCAGCTATGGTACATGTTCGTCCATGGTGCTGATTTGCGCCAGTGACCCGCCGCACAGGCGGGTTTTTCATTTGACGCTCCGTCAGCCAACGCGCCGGCGAAGGAACCCGTTAACCCGAGTTCGTTGCCCTGGCATTGCTGGCCGGATCTGCTGGATATTATCCCTACCGCACGTGCTCTTCCCCAGGCGCGGCAAATGCGCCAGACTTGGGCGTCGACAGGGTTGCGATGTCCTGTCGCCGGGAGGGAGTCGTCCATGAATTTCGTGTTCTTCTCGCCGCATTTTCCCGCCAATGGCGTGGATTTCTGCGACCGTTTGAAGAAGGCCGGAGCCAGGGTGCTCGGCATCGGCGACGCACCCTATGACGCGCTCGACGCCAAGCTGAAGGCGGCGCTTTCGGAATATTACCGTGTCGCCGACATGGAGGACTACGATCCGGTGTTCCGGGCGATGGGGTATTTCATACACAAATGGGGCCGGATCGATCGTTTCGAATCGCTCAACGAACACTGGCTGGAACTCGAAGCCAACATCCGCACCGACTTCAACATCTATGGCACCAAGCTCGATTTCGTGAAGAATTTGAAGCGCAAGAGCCGCATGCGCGCCTTCTTCCGCAAGAGCGGTGTCGACACCATCGCGCAGCGCAAATGCTCCGACCGCGCTGGGGCCATGACCTTTATCCGCCGCGTCGGCTACCCGGTGGTGGTCAAGCCAGACAGCGGCTCGGGCGCCTCGAACACCTTCAAGATCTCCAACGCCAAGGAGCTCGACCAGTTCTTCAGGGACAAGCCCGAGGACGTGACGTTCGTCATGGAGCAGTTCATCGAGGGGCTGGTGGTGACCTTCGACGGGCTGGTCAATCGCGACGGCGAGGTGGTGCTGGCGGCGAGCCATCGTTACGACCAGAGCGTCATGGAGGTGGTCAACAAGGATCGCCACATGAGCTACCTTTGTTTTCCCAGGATCAGCCCGGCGGTCGAGGAGGCCGGCCGCAAGATCCTGAAGGCATTCGACGTGCGCGAGCGCTTCTTCCATATCGAGTTGTTCGAGACCAAGGACGACCGGGTCATCGCGCTGGAGGTCAACATGCGCCCGCCCGGCGCCTGGATGACCGATGCCATCAACTACACCTTCGACATCGACGTCTATGCGGCATGGGCCGACATGGTGGTCAGGGATGCCGCCGGCGGTCCCTATGAGGGCAAGTATTTCACCGCCTACGCCAGCCGCAAGCGACGCCTCCACTATTTGCACAGCCATGAGGACGTGTTAGCCGCCCATGGCGACAAGATCGTCCATCATCAGGCCATCGAAGAGGTTTTCAGCCGCGCCATGGGAAATTACGCCTACCAGATGCGCTCGAAGGACGAAGCAGCGCTGCGCGAGGCGGTCGCCTATATCCACGCGGAAAAGGTGTGAGGCGATGGACATCTCCTATCACAAGAGTTCCTCGGGCAAGCTCGGCCGCGACATGGAGTACAAGCGCTACGGCCACGCCGGCCGGCCGGTGGTGGTGTTCCCGACCTCGCAGGGACGGTTCTACCAGTTCGAGGATTCCGGCGGGGTGGCTGCACTGGCCGAGTTCATCGACACCGGCCGCATCCAGCTGTTCACGGTCGATGGCGTCGATTCGGAATCCTTCTTCGACAAGCATGCGGACGCCGCGCACCGCATCGCCCGCCACGAGGCCTATTTCCGCTATGTGCGCGAGGAGGCGCTGCCGGAATTCCTGTCGGCAGCCGAGCAAGCCAATGGCGGACGCAAGCTGAAGCCGCTGTTTTCGGGCTGTTCGATGGGCGGCTACCACTCGTCGAACTTCGTCTTCCGCTTTCCCGAACTGGCCAGCGGCGTCATTGCGCTCTCGGGCGTCTATTCGGCCCGCGACTTCTTCGGCAAGGCGTTGGAAGGCGACATCTTCTACAATTCGCCGCTCGACTATCTGCCCGGCATCGTCGACCCCAAGCTGCTTGCCCGCCTGAAGGCGTTGCGGCTGATCTTCTGCTGCGGGCAGGGCGCCTGGGAAGAGCGGATGCTGGTCGAAACACGCAAGCTGGAACAGATCCTGCGCGACAAATCCATTCCCGCCTGGGTCGATTATTGGGGCGGCGATGTCAGCCATGACTGGCCGTGGTGGCACAAGCAACTGGTCTATTTCTTCGGCCGCTGGCTGGATGAAGACCTGATGCACAGGCTGGACTGACGTGCGTTGATATTCAGCCGGCCTGCGAAAGACGGCTCGGCCTGAATCTCAACACACCTCGGGCGCGGACGAATGAGCACATCCGACTTGGCCGTGTCCAGTTCAGGATGCTGTGGCCCTCCATCGCCATTTGTCGCTGAAGGTGCGCGTGTTCGTCGATTTCCTTCCTGAACGGCTTGCGGCGGCGGCAAGCGGCTCGTAGAGCGCCGTCCAGAAAAATATGACTATTCTAATCATGTTTCTGTGGAAACACCGGAGCGGCTGTGGCATGGCGGTGGCGGCGATGGCGCCGCGTGGCGTCTTGTCCCGAACCGTTTCGAAGGACTTGAGTGATGGACCAACTGAGCGCGCAAACCCGTATCCGCGACGAGGCGATCAGGTCGGCGATGGACAGGCTGCGTGCCGAACACGGCGAATTCGAGATCGACACCGGCGTCGCCGACCGATGGGAGCTTCGCCTGCATTATGGGTCGCTGATCGCCACGCTCGAGGATGACGGCATGCTGATCCGTGTCGCGGCAATGGACGAAACCTGCCTGTCCTACATGAAGATGACGGTCGCCGGCCATGTCGCCGAACATCTTGGCACGGCCAGCGGGCTGCGCTGGCAAGGCGACGGCGTTGACGCCGGCACGCCGGTCTTCTTTCGCGAGATCATGGTGATGGCGTCGACGCGGATCTCGGCGCATATGCAGCGCCTGCGCTTCGCCGGCAAGGATCTCGGCCGGTTCACCCATGGCGGCCTGCACATGCGGTTGCTGTTGCCGCCGCATGGGCGACGGCCGGTCTGGCCGTCGATGGGTGCCGACGGGCTGCTTGTCTGGCCCTCGGGCGACGATGTCCTTACCGTGCGGGTCTACACGATCCGGGCGGTGGATGCCGCACACGGCTGGCTCGATGTCGATTTCGTCCTGCACCCTGGCCAGAACACGCCCGCCGCCACCTTCGCGCAAAACGCACGGACGGGAGACGTCATCGGTATGATCGGACCCGGCGGCGGCGACACCCCGGTGGCGCGGACCCTGCTTCTGCTCGGCGACGACACCGCATTGCCCGCCATGGCCAGGATCCTCGAGCATCTGCCGCCGTCAACCCGCGCCGAGGTACTCATCGAGGTCGATGGCCCGGATGACCGGATCGCGCTGGCGCAAGGGGAAAATATCGACATCACCTGGCTTTACCGGCATGGCCGTGAAGCCGGCACCGCCGGCCTGTTGCCGGCCGCCTTGCGGGAGCGCAGTCACATCGCGCTTGCCGACGGCCTTTATGTCTGGGCCGGATGCGAATTCGGCGATTTCCGGGAGATCCGCAAGATCGTGCGCAAGCAATGGAACCTGTCGCGCGACCAACACCTGGTCACGGCCTACTGGCGCCGGGACGCGCACAGCGAGGGCGACGGCGAGTAACCGTCGATCTCCTGTCGACGTTCGCTACCGCGCGAAGCGGCGGTCAGTCATGGCGGGCCAGAAACGCCTCGGTGACCGCGATGCAATCCTGCCTTTCCTCGACATGCGGCATGTGGCTCGAGAGTGGGAAGACATGGCCTTCGACCGTGGGAATGTGGTCGAGGAAGGGCTGGACACAGGCGGCCGTGGCTTCATCGAAAAGGCCGCGAAAGGCCAGTGTCGGCGCTTCGATCAGCGGCAGGCGGTCGATGATCGACCAGTCGCGCATGGTGCCAACAACGTGGAATTCATTGGGGCCGTTCATCGTGTGATAGACGGTGGGATCGGCGTCGATGGCGGCAAAGGTACGCGCCACCTCGACCGGCCAAGGCACGACGCGGCAGACGTGCCGGTCGTAGAACGCCTGCGTCGCCGCGAGGTAATCAGGATGGTCCGTCGTCCCGTCCGCTTCGTGGCGATCGAGCGCCTGTCTCACTGCTGCCGGCAGCTGCGCGCGCAGTTGCCCCGCGCCTTCGACCCACAGCTTCATCGAGGCGAGCGAGTTGGCGAGCACCAGTGCCTTGAGGCCCGCTGGCCGGCGCACCGCATGCTCGGCGCCGAGCATGCCGCCCCAGGATTGCCCGAGCAGGGCGTAACGCTGCTGGATGCCGAGATGGGCGAGCAGCGCATCCAGTTCGCCAAGGAAGAATTCGACCGTCCAGAAGTCGCCGCCCTTGTGCGGCAGATGGGTGGATCGTCCGTTGCCGATCTGGTCGTAGTGGACCACCGCGCGGCCGAAGCCGGCAATGTCCTTGAAGCTGTCGACATAGTCGTGGGTGCAGCCGGGTCCACCATGGGCAACGACCAGCGGCAGCCTGCCCGACCCCAGGTCTCCCGTCACGCGGTACCAGGTCCTGTATGGCCCGTGGGCGCTGAACCCTTCCGATATTGCAAGGTCGTCCATCGTGTCCCTCCGCCTGGCTGGCTCATCGGCAGCCGCTCATCAACGGTCTCCGACGGTGTTCGCGGCAAAGGGTACAGAGGCGGACCGGCAAGCGACCAGCTAGCAATAACGTTAGTTTTGATGGCGCCGGCGGGACAGGTCCTGGTCCTGGCTGATCGGCCCGAGCAACCGGTAGTGGGCCGCCAAAGCGATGGCGTGGAAGCGGTTGCGGGCGCCGAGTTTGCGGCTGGCGGCGTTGAGATGCAGCGTCGCGGTCGGCACGCTGCGGCAGATTTCATGGGCGATCTGCTTGGCCGTCAACCCGCAAGCGGCGAGGCTCAGACACTGGCGTTCCCGTGACGTCAGGTGGAAATACTGACTTGTCCGGGTGCGCTGATCGAAACCGGCATAGACGCAATCGTGGAACAGGTGACCGAGGTCGCCAATGCCGGGCAGCATCCCTTGTGCCTCGGCTTCGAAATTCGGCTCCGGATCGAGGCGGATGGCGGTGAAGGTGGCGAGATCGCCGCCGTCGAAGCGGATCGGCACCGTCACGCCGCATGTCATCTTGGTGTCCAGCAGATAGCCTATCACCGGGTCATGCTTGCGTTGCAGAATGCGTCGCATGACCGGGCTCTGCGAGCCCTTATGCGACCACAGAAATGGTCGTGACACCGCGAGTGCCGCCTCCTGCACCGGATCGAGCTGATAGTAACCACCCTTGCACCACAGGTCCTGCATGTCGGACGGCACGTTGGCGAGGGCCATCAGCGAAGGCGTGATCAACTCGCCTTCATGACTGACCGGGACCGGCGTATAGTCATAAATCAGCGAGGTAAAACCTGCGGGCGCAAGCACGCGCATCGCCGCCGCCATCGCGGCGTCGATTCCCATGCCTGTGTGAAATTCGCTCTCGAAATCGCCGGACACGCCTTGCATGAGCAAAAGCTTACTCGCCAGCCAATGTTTGTCAAACAGGCATGTTCGTAAAATGCTCAACAAATGAGCACAGCACGATCACGGCTTGTTGTCCGCGACGCGTCTGGAGGGACAAAACTATCTTAATTCACAGCTATCCCGGCGGGTTTCGTGCGCCATACGCTGTGTACAATGGATCGCGGTCCGGCGTGTGCCACGGCGCACATCGTGGTTTGCAATCACCCACTTCCCCAGAGGAGCAAGACGATGCGGTCCCGGAATGTTTTTAGCGCAATGATGGCCGGTGTCGGCCTGGCTGGCCTGATGCTGATGGCGCCCGTGACAGGTGCGGCCGCGCAAGAAGGCAAGGCTGGCGGGACGCTGAAGCTTCTCGCCAACGCCGCTGCCGGCACGATCGATCCGCAAATCAACTACACACTGCAATATTTCCAGATCAACTACGTCCTCTATGATGGGCTGGTGACCTTCCGCAAGACCGGCGACAAGACCGGGTTCGAGGTGGTAGCGGACCTGGCCGAGAGCTTGCCCAAGCCGGAAGACGGCGGCAAGAAATACGTCTTCAAGCTGCGCAGGGGCATCAAGTTCGCCGACGGATCGGACCTGACGACGGCCGATGTCGTGGCGTCGTTCCAGCGCATGTTCAAGATCAGCGGTCCCACGACGGGTACGCTCTACAATGGCATCGTCGGCGCCGACACATGTCTCAAGACGCCGGCGACCTGCACGCTCGACGGCGGCGTCGTCGCCGATGAGGCGGCAAGCACCGTCACCTTCAATCTGGTGGCGCCCGATCCGGACTTCCTGCAGAAGATCTCGATCCCGCACGCCGCGATCCTGCCCGCCGAGGCGCCTCTCAAGGATTCGGGGACCGCGCCCATTCCCGGCACCGGGCCCTACATGATCGCCACCTACGATCCCAACAGCCTGCTCAAGATGGTGCGCAACCCGCATTTCAAGGAATGGAGCAAGGAGGCGCAGCCGGCCGGCTATCCCGACGAGATAGACTATGGCTTCGGTCTCACCGACGAGGCGGCGGTCACCGCCGTGGAGAATGGCCAGGCCGACTGGATGTTCGATCCGCCGCCGGCGGACCGGTTGGCGGAATTGGGCACGAAATACGCCAAGCAGGTGTCCGTGCATCCGCTGACGGCGATGTGGTATGCGCCGATGAATACCAATCTCGCGCCGTTCAACGACATCCGCGTGCGGCAGGCGGTCAACTACGCCATCGACCGGTCGGCCATCGTCAAGCTGTTCGGCGGCAGCAATCTGGCGCAGCCTTCCTGCCAGATACTGCCGCCGGATTTCCCGTCCTACGCTCCTTATTGCCCGTTCACGGCCAAGCCCGGCGAAAAGTGGTCGGCGCCTGACCTGGAGAAAGCCAAAGCGCTGGTCGCTGCCTCCGGCACGGCCGGACAGGAGGTGACGATCATCACCGAGGACACCGAAGTGTCGAAGTCGATCGGCGTGTACCTGCAGGATGTGCTGAACGGGCTGGGCTACAAGACCTCGATCAAGCCGATCTCGCAGAACATCCAGTTCACCTACATCCAGAACACCAACAACAAGGTGCAGATTTCCATCTCGCAGTGGTTCCAGGACTATCCCGCGCCATCGGATTTCCTGCAGGTGCTGTTCAGCTGTGCCTCGTTCACACCCGGCTCGGACGCCTCGGTCAACATTTCCGGCTTCTGCGACAAGTCGATCGACCAGAAGATGGGCGAGGCTCAGACCGCCACGATCGCCGATCCTGCCAAGGGCGCGCAACTGTGGACCGACGTCGACAAGGCGGTCACCGACGCAGCGCCGGTGGCCGTGCTGTTCACGCCGAAGCGCGTCGACCTGATCTCGCCGCGGCTGAAGAATTTCGTCTTCAGCCCGCAATTCTACTGGATCATGAGCCAGTCATGGGTCGAGTGACCGGGGGTTGAGTGATCAGGCCAAGTCAGATCCGCGGCGGAACGATGCGCAATCCTCCGCCGCGGTTGCTTTTCCCGCCGATCTGAAATTCATACCCATCATGGACAATTCGAGTGGCGGGCAAGCGCTGGTTCGGGGCCGCCGGGGCGCCGAGGGGCCATGGCGGACAGCGTGGCGCAAGCTCAGGGCCGACCGGGCTGCCATCATGGCGTTCGGCGTGCTGGTGCTGATCACCGCCGCTTCGCTGGCAGCCCCGCTTTATGCCCGCCATGTGGCACAGAGCGATCCTTTTGCCACCAACCTCAATGGCGAGATCGTCATAGGCGGCCAGACCAGGCAGGTGCTGGAGCCTTCGACCGAAGGCCTTGGCCTCGGATTCACGCCGCTTGGCCCGACCTGGGATTTCGGACCCTATATGCTGGGCGCCGACAATCAGGGTCGTGACGTCGCAGCGCGCCTGCTTTACGGCGGTCGCAATTCGCTGCTGATTGCCGGCGCCGCTGCGCTGATATGCCTTGGCCTGGCGACATTGCTCGGCGTCGTCTCCGGCTTTTTCGGCGGTCTGGTCGACACCTTGCTGTCGCGCATTCTCGACGTGCTATGGGCGTTCCCCATCTTCCTGCTGGCGATTTCGCTGTCGATCGTCCTGATCACGCAAAGCATCACCATCGGCCCGATCGAAATCCGCTCCGGCAGTCTCTGGCTGCCGATCTTCATCATCGGCATCGTCTATGTGCCTTACGTCGCCAGGCCCATCCGCGGTCATGTCCTGTCGTTGATGCAGGCCGAGTTCGTCACGGCCGCGATCGGCATTGGCGCGTCGCCGTGGCGTATCCTGCTCTATGATATCCTGCCCAATGTGATCACCCGGGTCATCGTTTTCGTGCCGCTCATCCTGGCGCTGAACATGATGACGGAATCCTCGCTATCCTTCCTGTCCATCGGCGTGCAGCCGCCCGATGCGAGCTGGGGTACCATCATCCAGGACGGGCAGGGGCTTCTCTATTCACGCCCGATCGTCGCCCTGGCGCCGGGACTGGCGATCGTCATCACGGTGCTGGCGCTGAACATATTGGGCGACGGCGTGCGCGATGCGCTCGACCCGAAGTCGTCGATCAGGGTCGTCTGATGCTGACGGCGCTCATTTCCAGGCTCGGCCAAATGGTGCTGGTGATGTTCGGCATCAGCGTCGTCGCCTTCCTGATCTTTTTCGCCACCCCGGGCGCCGATCCGTCGGCGCGCATCGCCGGGCGCAACGCATCGCAGGAGACGCTGGTCCAGGTGCGGCACGATTTCGGCCTCGACAGGCCGCTGCCCGTACAATACGCGCTGATGATGAAGCGGCTGTTCATCAGCCGCGATCTCACCTCCTTCGTCAATCGCGGCCAGAAGGTCGTTCCAACGGTGCTCGAGGCGATCCCTATCACTCTATCGCTGGTGCTTGGCGCCGCCGTCTTCTGGGTTCTCGGCGGGCTGATCGTCGGCGTTGTCGCCGGCGCGACGCGCGGCACGTGGCTCGACCGGACGCTGATGATCCTCAGCCTGATCGGCGTGTCGATACCGGTCTTCTGGCTGGGCGAGGTCGCCAATCTGGTCACGCAGAGCCGCTGGCATGACAGCTGGCTGTTCTCGTGGGTGCCGCCGCTCGGCTATATCCCCTTCACCGAGGATCCCTGGGGCTGGTTCAAGGCGCTTGTCATTCCCTGGTTCACGCTCGCCACGCTTTATATCGGACTTTACGGCCGCGTGCTGCGGGCCTCGATCATCGAGACCATGCAGGAGGATTTCATCCGCACCGCGCGCGCCAAGGGCATCGGCGAGCGGCGGGTGCTGCTGCATCACGGCTTAAGAACCTCGCTCGTCGCCTTCGTCACCATGTTCGGGCTGGATTTTGGCGCCCTGGTCGGCGGCGGCGCCTTGCTGACGGAGGTGGTGTTCGGCCTGCAAGGGGTCGGCAAGCTCACCTACGGGGCCTTGCAGTCGCTCGATCTGCCGATGATCCTGGCGACGGTCATCTACGCCTCGTTCTTCGTGGTGATGGCCAATTTCATTGTCGACATTGTCTTTGTCTTCATCGATCCGAGGGTTAGAGATGCCCACTGACAAGATGCCCACTGACAGGCCGCTGCTGGTCGTCGAGAATCTGTGCGTCTCGTTCCGCACCGAGGGCGGTGTGGTGCCTGCCGTCAGCGGCGTCTCGTTCTCGCTCGCGCAGCGCGAGATCCTCGGCGTCGTCGGTGAAAGCGGTTCGGGCAAGAGCCAGACCTTGCTCGCCATTCTGGGCTTGATCAGCAGTCCCAACGCCGTCGTCACCGGGTCGGTGCGTTTTCTCGGCCAGGAGTTGCTTGGGCTCAAGCGCCGGGCCCTCGACGCTATTCGCGGCCGGCAGATCGGGATGATCTTCCAGGATCCGATGACGGCGCTGACGCCGGTACATACGATCGGCGACCAGATCATCGAGCAGATCCGCGCGCATGAACGGGTGTCGCGCGCCGCCGCGCGCAAGCGGGCGGTGGACTTGCTCGATGCGGTTGGATTGCCGAGCCCCGACAGTGCCGTCGACCGCTACCCGCACCAGCTGTCAGGCGGCATGCGTCAGCGCGCCGTGATCGCGATGGCGCTGTCGTGCAATCCGGCATTGCTGATAGCCGATGAGCCGACGACGGCGCTCGACGTGACGGTGCAGGCGCAGATCCTGGAGCTGATCGGCCGATTGCGCAATGAGTTCGGATCCGCCGTCATCCTGGTCACCCATGACCTTGGCGTGGTCGCCGAAGTCGCCGACCGCGTGCTGGTGATGTATGCCGGGCGCGTTGTCGAGGAGGGCGGCAAGGGGCAGCTTTTCCGCGAGCCGCTTCACCCCTACGCGTGGGGGCTTTTCGGCTCGATCCCGCCGATGCACGGTCCGCGGCCCGCACGGCTGACGGCCATTCCCGGCAGCCCGCCGAAACTGAGCCAGATGCCGCAGGGCTGCGCTTTCGGGCCGCGGTGCACATTCCGCCATGAAGCCTGTGCCGCCCAGCCTGCGCTCGGTGGAGCGGGCGGGCATCGGTCGGCTTGCTTTCTTCCGCAGGACGGCCGCCAGGATCTGCGCCGGACGCTGGCTGGCAGGGCCGTGCCGGCATGAGCGAAACCAGGCCGAAACCGCTGGTGCGGACCAGCGATCTGTCGAAACACTATCCGGTCGGGCGCCCGCCCTTTCAACGGCGGATCGTCCATGCCGTGGAGCAGATCTCGCTCGACATCTTCCCGGGCGAGACGCTTGGTATCGTCGGCGAGTCGGGCTGCGGAAAATCGACACTGGGGCGCTGCCTCGTCCGTCTCACGGAAATCGCCTCCGGGTCACTGGAATTCGAAGGCCTCGATATCACCAGAGCCTCGCAGCGGCAGCTTCGGCCGATACGGCGCCAGATGCAGATGGTGTTTCAGGATCCCGCCGCTTCGCTCAACCCGCGCCGCCGCGTCGGCGACCTGCTGGCGGACCCTTTCCGCGTGCATGAAAGACTTTCGCGATCGGAAATGGCGGATCGCGTCGAGGAATTGCTGGTCCGCGTCGAACTGCTTCCCGAGCATGCCCAGCGTTTCCCGCATGAATTCTCGGGCGGACAGCGCCAGCGGATCGGCATCGCACGCGCCTTGGCGCTGCGGCCGCGGCTGATCGTTGCCGATGAGCCGGTGTCGGCGCTGGACGTGTCGATCCAGGCGCAGATCATCAACCTGCTTTGCGACCTGCGTGACGAATTCAACCTGACCTATGTGTTCATCGCCCACGACCTCTCGGTGGTCAGGCAGTTCTCGTCGCGGGTGGCGGTCATGTATATGGGTTCGATCGTCGAAACAGGGCCTGTCGACGCTGTCTTTTCAGCGCCGCGGCATCACTACACCATAGCGCTTCGCTCGGCGGTGCCGGTACCCGACGTCGACAACCGGCCAGGCCAGCGGATCATGCTCAAGGGTGATCTGCCGAGCCCGCTCGACCCGCCGTCAGGCTGCCGTTTCCATACGCGTTGCGTGGCGGCGACTTCGGTCTGCCGCCACGAGCGTCCGGTACTTTCGCTCGTCGACAAGAACCACTTCGTCGCCTGCCATCATCCGAGGGCGGGCTAGGCTCTCCGTCAGAAGCGGTAGCGCAGGCTGGCGAACAGCGAGCGGCCTTCGTCGCGGTAGCAATAGCCGGCGGAGCAGATGGTCTTCTGGCTGTCGAACAGGTTCTTGGCGTTGACCTGCAGCTTGACGCCTTCGAGCTTCGGATTGCGGTAGCCGAAATCATAGGAGAGCGAGGCGTCGACGAAGGCGCGGGCGCTGTTCTTGAACGTGTTGGTGTCGTCGCCATAGCTCGAACCGGCGAAGCGCACGCCCGTGCCGAGCCCCAGCCCTTCCAGCGTGCCGTTCTCGAACTGATAGTGGCCCCACAGCGACAAGATGTGGTTCGGCGTCGCCGATAGCTCCTTGCCATCGGTTCCTTCGGCGCCCTGCTCGATCCTGACGCGAAGATACGTATAGGAAGCGATGAAGCTGAAGCCGTTGTCGAGCGAGGCATTGGCTTCCAGTTCGAGACCGCGCGAATTCAGGTCGAGCTGGCGCTGCTTGTTGATGCCGGTCGAGGCATCGAAGACGACACCGTCCTTCTGGTCGATGTCGAACAGCGCGGCGCTGACGGTCGCATTGTAGTTCGGGATCTCGTATTTGACGCCGATCTCCTTCTGCGTCGCGATGGTCGGGCGGGCGACGCGGCCGACAGGGCTGGCAACGTCGTCATAGACGAAGCCGATGTTGGGTGAGAACGAGGTCGAATAGTTGACATAGGGCGTGATGCCCCATTCGGTCTGGTAGGACAGGCCGAGACGGCCTGAAAAGGCGCTGTCCTTCTGCTTCGACGTGCTGTCGTCGGCCGCTGTGGAGGTGGTGTCGACCCAGTCGTAGCGGCCGCTGGTGAACAGGGTGAAGTCGTTCCACTCCATCTGGTCGTGCAGGTAGACGCCGAGTTGGTTCATCTGCTGTCCGCCGGAGTGGGGAACCGGCATCGCCTTGATGTCATCGACAGAGATATAGGACAGGCCGCTGGCGGCATCATAGTCCGACCAGGCATAGTCGATGCCGCCGACGGCGATGTGCTTGACCGGTCCCGTGTCGAACTCGAACTGCGCCATGTTGTCGACGACGAAGTTCTTCATGGTCTCGGTGTAATGGCCCCAGTAGCGCCTCAAGTCGGCGCCGTCCGGATAGTGGCCGCTGTATTCGATGTCGCTGTCGACGGCGTTGTAGCGCAGGTTCTGGCGCACCGTCAGCAGGTCGTTGAAACGATGCTCGAACTCGTAGCCGATGCGGCCCTGGCTCTGGGCAAAATCGTTCCAGGCCGGATCACCCTCATAGAGGTTGGACAGCACGCCATAGCCTGAATTGTAGAAGGCCGCCGTGCCGCCGGTGACCGATTTCGAATATTCGCCGAGGATGGTGAGCTTCGTAGCCTCGTCCGGCTTGAAGGTGATCGCCGGGGCCAGGTAGATCTTGTCGTCGGGATAGCCGGACAATTCGGTATTGCTTTTGCGGCCGAGGCTGGTGAAGCGATAGAGGATTGTGCCGTCCTCGTTCACGGGCCCGGAAGCGTCAAGGGCTGCCTGCAATCGGTTGTGCTCGCCGGCAAGCAGTTCGATCTCGCGGAACGGCTCATCCTTGGGGCGCTTTGTGACGACATTGACGATGCCGCCCGGGCCGCTGACACCGTAAAGCGACGATGCCGGGCCCTTCAGGATGGTGACGCCCTCGATGCCGTAGGGCTCGGTCCTGAACCAGGCCGAGGGGCCGTTGTACTGGCGCAGCCCGTCGCGGAACATGCCATTATAGAAGGCCTGGAAGCCGCGCAGGAAAAACGCGTCGTAGCGGGTGTCGAAGCCGAAGCTGTTGGGATTGGCGCTAGCCGTGTAGCCGAGCGTTTCGTTCAGCGTGCGCGGCTTCTGGTCTTCGATCTGCTTCTGCGTAACGACCGAAACGGCCTGCGGAATCCTGGCGAGCGGCGTGTCGGTCTTGGTGCCGATGCGGTCCTTCTTGGCGACGTAGCCATCCTGCTTCAGGATCTCGTTGCTCTGCGCGGTGACCTCGATCTTGCCGAGCATGGTGGCCGTTTCGCCGTCCTGGGCATGCGCGGCGCCGGACTGGCCGAGCATTGCCGCGCCGCCCAACAATGAGATCCCCTGGCGCCATGTCATCGGCCTTGTTCGCATCAACTCGTCTCCACCGTCTCATGCTTGATTGCGTTCCCGCGTTCTCAAATATGAGTATGTGAGTCAAGTATTTTTCTCCGCATCGGCCCAGGCTGTCATGGGCTGTTGCAGAGCGGCACTGCTAACGGATTCGACCGATCGGTTTTGAGTTTCTGGGGCGGCGGCTTTGACTAATGCCTGACGCTTCTCGCCACCAGGCGTGCGACGCTCGGGCCGACCAGCAGCACGATCAGGAATCGTGCCGATTGCAGCGCCATGACGAAGGAGATGTCGACGTTTTGCGCGGCGGCGGCGATGATGGCTATGCTGTCCATGCCGCCGGGGCTGGTTGCCAGATAGGCGGTCAGCGGATCGATGCCGAGCAGATGGCTGATCAAGAAGGCAAGGCCGCCGCAAAAGGCGATCAGCGCCATGATCGAGGCGATGATCTGCGGCAAGGCGCGCGTCGCATGACGCAGGATCGGCCCGGTGAAGTTCAGGCCGATCGACCAGCCGACCATCGCGTAGCTGACGGCCAGCAGCCATTGCGGCAATTGCATCTCCACGCCAAAGCCGAGATGGACGACGGTGCCGAAGATGAAGGTGCCGAGGAAGAAGGGCGAGGGCAGCCTCAGCAGCTTTCCCGCCAGGCCACCGACAACTGCGATGCCGATGGTGGCGGCGAAGGCTTGGACATCGATCGGCGGAAACCAGATGATGGCGGGGATTTCGATGCCCGATGTGTCGACCCACATCTTGGCAACGAGTGCTGCCGTCATCGAGACGAAGATGACGCGCAGATATTGCATGAAGGCGACGAGGCGCTGGTCGGCGCCGAAGGCACCGGCCATCAGCACCATGGCGGTGGCCGCACCCGGCGACGAGCCCCAGACGGCGGTGGTGCCTGGCAGGATGCGCCATCGACTGATCAGCCAGCCGAGCAGGCTGGAGGCCGTGACGGTGGCCACCACGACGCCGAGAAACAGCGGCCATTCCCGGTAGAAGACCGGAAAGATGTCGGCCGAGATCGACACCGCGACCAGGCAGCCGACGATCGCCTGGGCGGCGCCGAACAGAAGGCGCGGCACGCGCACCGTGGCGCCATTGGTGCCGGCGACGATGGCCGCCAGCATCGGCCCGATCAGCACCGCCGCCGGCAGGGCGGCGAGTTCCAGCGCGCCGGCAAACAGCAGGGAGACGATCAGCAGGGCCAGCCATTGCCAGAGCTTGCGCATCCGCGCCGTGCGCTCAAGTGTGGGCAGGTCCGGGGATGGCTGCTCGGCCGAGGAATCCATGTTCCGGTCTTAGACTCGAAGCGGGACGATGCGAACCCCGCTGCACCGAAAAAG
The DNA here is from genome assembly GCF_040318045.1 of Mesorhizobium sp. M1338. NCBI lineage: Bacteria > Pseudomonadati > Pseudomonadota > Alphaproteobacteria > Hyphomicrobiales > Phyllobacteriaceae > Mesorhizobium > Mesorhizobium sp. M1338. The sequence continues at coordinate 49,775 of NZ_JAMYLL010000021.1, forward strand.
GAAGCTGTGATGCGTGGTCTCTCAGTTAGCGAGAGCTATGCTGGTCAAATCTTCCGGGTAGGACCGGGGTCGCGGACGACCATAGTCCGTCCTCAGCAAAAGGACGTCTTCCACGATTGCCCGAGCGACAGCAACTGGGTGTCGAGTGATAGTTTCACGCGTTGGTGCCGAACAGTTGCTCGACCTCTCCGTCGCCCATGCGATCGAAATCGTCGGGGACGGAAAGCTGGCCGGCCATAAAACCGATCCGTCGTGCCTGCGCCGATGCAGGCTGGTCGATCGGCACGACTTTGACCAATGGTTTGCCCGCCTTGGCGATGATGAACGGCTCACCTTTGGCGGCCTGGTCAACGAGACGTGAAAGATTGGCCTTTGCATTGTGAATGTTCACGGTCTGCATCGCAGTTGGCTCCGTTGGCATGGCGCCGTCTGTCCTGGTCAGCCAGTCTTGCCGTCGGCCAGGCCGAAGCCGCCGACGGGGTGGGTTTCGACCTGGAATTCGAAGCCGGCGATGAACGGCCGCGCCTTGGCGATCGTCGCCTGGACTTCCGGAAGCTGCAGCGACGTCTTGTGGCTTTCGGCGTCGATCCACACTTCGGTCACCCAGATCGCATCGGCATCCGCGGGGTCGCGGGCGATAATGTAGCTCAGGCAACCCGGCAGGGCGCCGGTGCTGGCGCGCAGAAGGTCGATGACCGCGTCACGCTGGCCGCGCGCCGCCCGCATCTTGCCGATCAGTCCGTACATTCCGTTGTCTCCCTTTGAGGTTTTCGACAAGAACATGCAGATCGCCAGTATGCAGATAGCCGCTCAAGGCATCAACTGGCCGCCATTCACCTCGATCACCTGGCCGGTGATGTAGCCGCTCAAAAGATCGGAAGAGAGGAACAGATAGGCGCCGACGCAGTCCTGCGCCGTGCCCGCACGCCCCTGCGGAATCGTGGCGATCATGCCTTTCATCTGCTCGTCGGTCGAATAGCGCTCGTGGAAAGGGGTGAGAATGGTGCCGGGCGCCACCGCGTTGACGCGGATGCCGAAGCCGATCAGCTCCTTGGCCATGCCGCGCGTCACATTGGAGACGAAGGCCTTGGCCGAGCCGTAAAGCCCGGCGCCGCCGCCGGCACCATTGCGCGCGGCGATCGACGAGGTGTTGACGATGAAGCCGCCCTGTTTCTTCAGCCATGGGATCGCCTTGCGCGAGGCGGTCAGCACCGAGCGCGCGTTGAGATCCATCACCGCGTCGTAATGCGCTTCGGTCTGCTCGGCATAGGGCACGCGGCCAAGCATGCCGCCGGCATTGTTGACCAGCCCGTCGAGGCGGCCGAAATACCGCGCGCTGTCCTCGACGACGCGTTCGACATCGGCGGCAACGGAGAAATCGCCCTGGACGAGAAACACCTCGCCGCCCTTGTCGGCGATCGCCAAGCCGACCTTTTCGGCGGCGTCGCGGCTCGAGTTATAATGCAGCGCCACCTTGCATTTCTGCGCGGCATAAGCCAGCGCGAGCGCCGCGCCGATGCCGGTCGACGCACCGGTAACCAGCACCGCCTTGCCGGCAAGATCGGGTATGCTGAGTGTGGTTGTGGCTGGCACGGTTCTTCCTCCGGGATGTCGGCCCGTCCTTCGTAGGCCCTTGCCGCCCCGGTGTTCAAGCCTCACGGGCGCAGATAGGCGTAGCCCTGGCCTTGCAGTTCGGCGAGTTTGACGACGCCGCCCTTGTCGGCGGCATGGAAACCGGCGAGCAGGTCGGCGAGCGTAATATCCATGCCTTGCATGGTGTTGGCGCAGGCATGGGATTCCAGCCCCTGCCGCACCAGACCGGCGAAGCGCCCGGAAATCGCTGCCGATATGCCTTTCGACTTGAAGGCCGCCAAGGCAGGACCGTGCACGACCAGCACGATGTCGACATCGCCGCCGGTACCATCATAGTGGTTCTTGATGTTGCCGAGCACGAAGTTGACCTTTTCGACGTCGCTCAAGTGATAGGCGACCTTCTGCCTGGCAGGCTCGATGGTGGCTGCCTGCCCCGCCCCCAAGCCAAGAAGCGTTCCGGTTCCGGCAAGAACCGCGCGGAACATTTCGCGCCGGCGCATGGCATCCTCCTCGGCTTGGCGGCCCACCGCGAATTGCGTGGCCGCGGCCACAATACTAGCATAAATTGACGTTGCGTCCTGTCGATGCGGAGGAGAGATCACATGGCGTTCGGGGTGGGGGAATGGAAGACAATTGCCGGCGCCGGGTTTGGTGCGGCGCTGCTTGCCACGCTTGCCGGCTCGGCCTTCGCCGATGATGCGCTCAAGCTCGCCGAACTCAGTCCCGACGGCACTGACGCCTGTTTCGGCCGCGTCTATGACGCGGCGCACCTCAAGGCGCATCCGAAGCAGAAGGTGGGGCGGATCTTCTTCCTCTATGGTCATGATCCGGTGAGCCGTCCCAATGAGCAGCCCGCCGCAAGCTCCGACTCGTCCTATAACGGCTTCATCGCCACCACCGTGCGCGGCGCCAAGGCGCCGGAATGGGCCGGCGGCTGGTGCAATCACGAGTCCGAGGATGACACGTCCGGCCCGATCCGTTGCGGCATGGACTGCGACCGCACCATGGCCTCGCTGAAGCTCGACGAGAATGGCCGCCTGATTGTCACCGGTGTGTCCCCCGATCTTTATCTCGATGCGGGATCGGAAGACGAACTTGGCGAGGCTGAGTATGACAGGCAGGCGCTCGGCTCGGAGGACGACAATTTCCGCCTCGACCCGATGCCGGCCGCGACCTGCAAGGCGGAGTTCGCGCGCATCGATCCGATCGACCCGGCACTCGGTCCGCCGCTGCGCGAGCGGCTGAAGCCGGACCAGGCGTTCTGCTATGGCCGCGACTATGACGGATCGCACCTTGCCTCGCATCCCGACCAGCTGACGCAGTCGATCCGGGTTTTCCGCGGATCGGTCGAACTGGCGTCCTTTGCCTCGGGCGGCGACGCCGCCAACTGGCCAGACGGTGCCGATATTGCCGTTGCCGTCACCACACGGCGTAAATCGGCTGAGGTGACGCAGACCTATTCCTGCCAGGGCGAGGCCGACCAGTGGCGCTGCGCGGCGAGCTCGAAGATGAGCGATTTCTCCTGCGACATCGCGCGGAAAGAGATTTTCCTCAAGCGCGGCGCCGACGGCACGATGATGCTGGCCAATCCCAACAGCGCTCTCGCGATCGTCGACCTGTGTTCGAAGGCCGCCGACGGCAAGACCAAATCCGACGACAAGGTCTATCGGCTGCAGCCGATGCCGCAATCGGCCTGCGCGCCATGAGCCCGGACTTGTCTACATCGCCATGAAGGAATATATCTTTGCTATATCTCATCTGAGGATAGCATGATGGAAAAAGCAAAAGTGTTCTGGTCGGGGAGGTCACAAGCTGTACGCCTGCCCAAGGAATTCCGTTTCGAAACAGACGAGGTTTCGATCCGCCGTCACGGACAGACCGTTATCCTGGAACCGGTTGCGCAGGATTGGGCGTGGCTCGACCAAGTGATCGGACCACTTGATAACGATTTCGCCGAGGCAGCACTGGAACGTCAGGACGGCCAGGATAGACCCGCCTTGGATGACGTCTTCAAGTGATCTACCTGCTCGACACCAATGCCGTTATTGCGGTCATCAAGGGCGATGATGGTCTGCTGACACTACTCAAACAGCGCACGCCGCAGGATTTTGCCCTCTCGGCGATAGTGGTACACGAATTGTACTATGGTGCTGAAAAGAGCCAGCGAAGGCCCGAAAATTTGGCACGCATCGAAGCTCTGCAGTTCCCCGTCCTCGAATTTGACCGGGAAGACGCGAGACATGCCGGCGAGATTCGGGCAACGCTTGCGACGTTGGGAACTCCAATCGGTCCCTACGATGCGTTGATCGGCGGGCAGGCGCGCGCTCGGAACCTTACGCTGATGACCCGTAATGTCCGGGAATTCGAGCGGATCAAAAATCTTTCAATCGAGACCTGGTGAACCGCCTCAAGCGAACGGCACGGCCGTCGTGCCCTTCGGCAGCTTGGCCTCGTCGTCGGGCTCGACATGGATGGTGACGCGCACCGAGGGGATCTCGGCCTTCAGGGCGTCCTCGATGCGGTCGCAGATGACATGGCTGGCGCCGACCGACATGTCGGCATCGACGACCAGATGGAACTCGATGAAGGTGGCGCGGCCGGCGATGCGTGTCTTGAGGTCATGCACCTCGAGCGCGCCCTTGCAGTTGGCCGAGATGACGTCGCGGATGCGCATGTGCTCCTGCGTGTCGACGGCGCGGTCCATCAGGCCGTTCATCGACGAGCCGATGACATGCCAGCCCTGCCACAGGATGTTCAGCGCCACGAGGACGGCAAGCGCCGGATCGAGGATCTGCCAGCCGGTCAGGATCGCTCCGACGAGACCGCCGAAGACGCCGATCGAGGTCACCACGTCGGTCATGATGTGGTTGCCGTCGGCGACCAGCGCCGGTGACTTCTCGGCCCTGCCGGCACGGATCAGCGTCCAGGCCCAGAAAGCATTGATCACTGTGGCGACGCCGTTGACGGCAAGACCTTCCCAGGGCTGTTCGAGTGGCGCGGGACTCTGCCAGGACCGCCAGACCTCGTTGAGGATCAAAAGCGCGGCGAGCACGATCAGCACGCCCTCAAGCACCGCCGAGAAATACTCCGCCTTGTGATGGCCGAAGGGGTGATCCTGGTCGGCCGGCTTGTAGCTGACCTGGATCGCCCAGAAGGCGGCGACCGAGGCGATGACGTTGACGATCGATTCCAGCGCGTCCGAATAGAGCGCGACGGAGCCGGTGACGTACCAGGCGACGAGCTTCAGACCTAGCACGATTGCCGCAATGATGATCGACCAGAAGGCAAGGTTGGCGACCTTGCGCTTCGCGGCCGCCTTGGCCGCGATCGCCATTGTGTTCTCGGCTTCGGCCATGATTGTCAGGCGGCCTTTTCCTTGGCCTTGCGCGGCAGGTGGGCGACGATGTTCTCGATGATGCGCATGCCGGCATTGTGGCCGAGCGTCATGATCGATTCCGGGTGGAACTGCACCGCGGCGATCGGCTCCTTGCGGTGCTCGAAGGCCATGATGACGCCGTCCTCGGTCTCGGCCGTGACGATGAAGTCATCGGGCAACCGCACCGGGTCGGCAAAGATCGAGTGGTAGCGGCCGACGGTGACCTCCTTGGGCAGGCCGGAGAAGATGATGCCCGGCTTCGAGACGCGGATGCGCGACGGCTTGCCGTGCATCGGCACATGCAACTGCCTGAGCTCGCCGCCGTAGGCTTCGGCCAACGCCTGCAGGCCAAGGCAGACGCCGAAGATCGGCAGGTCGCGGGCGCGCGCTCGTCTGATGGTCGCGGCGCAATCGAAGTCCTTCGGCGTGCCGGGGCCGGGCGACAGCACGACGAGGTCGGGCTTCAGCCGGTCGAACACTTCCTCCGGCACCGGCGTGCGCACGGTCGAGACATTGGCTCCGGTCTGGCGGAAATAATTGGCCAGCGTGTGGACGAACGAATCCTCGTGGTCGACGAGCAGGATGTTGACGCCGTCGCCGACGCGCGCGGTGGTGCGCTCGGTACTGGCGGAATTGCCTGTCTTGGCGTCGCGGATGGCGGAGAGCATGGCGGATGCCTTCAGTTCGGTTTCGGCTTCTTCTTCCTCAGGAATGCTGTCGAAGAGCAATGTGGCGCCGGCGCGCACTTCGGCAATGCCGTCCTTGATGCGGATGGTGCGCAGGGTGAGGCCGGTGTTCATGTCGCCGTTGAAGTTGACCATGCCGATCGCGCCGCCATACCAGGCGCGCGGGCTCTTCTCGTTCTGTTCGATGAAGCGCATGGCCCACAGTTTCGGAGCGCCGGTAACGGTAACCGCCCAGGCATGAGACAGGAAGGCGTCGAAGGCATCCATGCCTTCGCGCAGCCGGCCTTCGATGTGGTCGACGGTGTGGATCAGGCGCGAATACATCTCGATCTGGCGGCGGCCGATGACGCGCACCGAACCCGGCTCGCAGACCCGCGACTTGTCGTTGCGATCGACGTCCGAGCACATGGTCAGCTCGGATTCGTCCTTCTTGGAGTTGAGCAGTTTCAGGATCTGCTCGGAGTCCGAAATGGCGTCGTCGCCGCGCTTGATGGTGCCCGAGATCGGGCAGGTCTCGACGCGGCGGCCGTTGACGCGCACGAACATTTCGGGCGAGGCGCCGATCAGATATTCGCCTTCGCCCAGATTGATGAAGAAGGAATAGGGCGAGGGGTTGATCGACTTCAGCTTGCGCGAAATCTCGGATGGCTGCGTCTCGCAGCGCTCATAGAACATCTGGCCGGGGACGACCTCGAACAGGTCGCCGCGCTTGAACGAATCCATCGCCTTGCGTACCAGATTGGCGTATTCGCCAGGTTCATGGTCGCCGCGCGGCGGGATGCGGTCAGGGCTCTTGAACGGCTCGGCGATTTCGTCGCGCGGCAACCCTTCCGTCGAAAACCCGTCGCCGGCATAGTCGTAGCGGTCGGTCCAGGCCTTGGCCGAATAATGGTCGACGACGAGGATCTCGTCGGGCAGGAACAGCACCAGGTCGCGCTGGCTTTGCTTGCGCTCGAGCTTGTAGTCGACCGGGTCGAACTGGAAGGCGAGGTCGTAGCCGAAGGCGCCATAGAGACCGAGATTGGCGTCTTCCTCGGTCTTGAACAGCGCGGTGATGGCGCGCAGGACAGTAAACACCGAAGGAACGCGGCTGCGCTCCTCCTCGGTGAACACACGGCCGGGTTTGGCGACGTCGAGGCGGATGAGCTTATTCGATGTCTCGGCGATTGTGACGTCGGCGAGGCCGCCCAGCGCCTTGCCGATGACCGGCAACAGCGCCTCGCCGCGGCGGTTCAGCGCCTCGATGCGCATGGCGCGGCCACGTGCCGAGATGACCAGCGGCGGGTCGATGATGGCGGTGTCCCAGCGCGTGTAGCGGCCGGGATATTCATAGTTCGAGGAAAACACGGCGCCCCGGCGCGAATTCAGGCCGTCGACGTAAGCGTCGATCGCGCCCGCATAGGGCCGGTCGTGGCGCTCGCGAGTGATGGTCACGCCACCCGCGGTCACGAAACTTTCCGCCCCGTTATCCAGAACCTTCATCGTCATTGCCGTCTCCATCAGCTTCTTTGGGGCAACGGACCCGGGAATGGCTTGGAAAAAACAAATGGCCGCCCGGACTTTCCGTTGCGGCCACCCTCTCTTTTCGCGCACGCGCGTTCGAACAGGCCGCTGTCAGCAGGCCCACCACCAAATGGTCTTGGTCGAACGCATATTCATGGCGAAATCCATAGCTGCGAAAGGGAGGATACGCAACTGGTTTGAAAAGCCTGTCCGGTGGCCGCCGCTTCTGCATCTCATGGCACATCGCCAGAGCCGACAGTGCGGCCTAGATTGTTTATGCAACAGCAGGAACATGGGAAAATACCAATGACCGAGCAGATCGAGCGCGCGCGCACGTTCCATTCCCTCCACGTCAAGGGAAACCCAATCGTCCTCTACAATGCATGGGATCCCGGCTCGGCCAAGATCGTCGAGAAAGCAGGAGCCAAGGCCATCGCCACCGGAAGCTGGCCGGTGGCGGCCGCCTTCGGATATGCCGATGGCGAGAAGATCCCGCTGGAGCTGGCGATCGACAACATCAGACGCATCGTCGGGTCGGTCGACCTGCCGGTGACGATGGACCTCGAGGGCGGCTACGGCGTCGCCCCGGACATCGTCGCCCGCACGGTGACGCTTGCCTTGCAGGCCGGGGCCATCGGCTTCAATTTCGAGGATCAGATCGTCGGCGGCACCGGCCTGCATGACATCACCGTGCAGGTGAAACGCATCGAGGCCGCGGCGGCCGCCGTCAGGCAATCGGGTATACCGGCTTTCCTCAACGCCCGGACCGACATCTTTCTCAAGGCGAAGCCGGATGCGCATGACAAGGCGCTGTTCGATCAGGCGATCGAACGGGCGCGGGCCTATGAAGAGGCCGGAGCGAACGGCTTTTTCGCGCCGGGCCTTGGCGATGAGGGCCTTATCGAGGCGCTCTGCAAGGCAACCGCGTTGCCGGTCAACATCATCGCGCTGGCGCATGTGCCGCCGCGCCAGCGGCTGGCCGAACTCGGCGTCGCCCGCATCAGCCACGGACCGGTGCCCTACCGGCAGATGGCGGAATGGCTGGAGGCGAAGGCGCGGCGGGCCATTTCTGGCTAGATCAATCTTCCAGCGTGCCCGACCTGGCGTCCGCGCTCTTCCTGTCGCCGACCAGCTTCAGCAGATCCTCGCCGGCGCGGATGATGCGGCGCGAGCGGCGGGTCAGGATGACGCCGCCCTGCGGCGCGAAGACTTCGGTGCGGCCATCGGCTTCGCCCGGCGCATGGACGATGGTGGCCAGCCTTGCGCCCTTGGCGACGCGGTCGCCGGGCTTCACGTCGTAGAGCACCGCGCCTGCCCGGGGTGCGGGCATCATGTCGATGTTCTCCAGGGGCGCGACGGTGCCGGTGAAGGGACCGGGCGCGGACAGGGTGCTATCGGCGATCACGCCGCGCCCCACCAGCAGGCGGTAGAGCCCTTCGGCGTCGGCGGCGGCCAGGGCACCGTCGACATCGAGGATGCCGCGATATTCGACCGTGGTGGCGACGCGGCGGTCGAGCCTTGCCACTTCGGCGGGAACGTTCTGGTAGGGCATGATCGCGGCGCTCTCGAAGGTACCATCGGTGTCCTCGCTCCACAGCACGACCGCATCGACGCCCATGGCGGCGGCACAATCGGCCATGGCCGGCCACAGGCTGGTGTGGACGTAGAGATAGGCGAGGCCCTCGTCGTCGCAATGCAGGTCGAGCACGATGTCATGGCCAAGCGACAGCTGCACCAGCCGGCTCTTCAGCCGCTGGTCGACCGTGCCAAGTGCGGTGTCGTGCAAGAGGGCTGTGTCGGGCGCGGCCAGCAGCGGAAAGCCGCGGTTGAAATTGGTGCGGGTGCCCAGATGGAAGCGGCCCTGATGTTCGCCGAAATGATATTGCGCCCGGCCGACCGGGTTGGCCCAGGGCACGATGGTGAGGTTGCCCTTGATGCGGCCTTCGGCTTCGGCCTTGTTGAGCATCGGCATCAGCGCGTCGATGGCGACGACGCCCGGCAATTCGCCGGCATGGAGCGCTGCCTGCAGATAGGCGGATGGGGCGGCCTTGTCCGCACCCGCAAAGCGGAACAGCGGGAATTCGTAGGAAACACCTTCGCTTTCGCCGGCGATGCGCTCGATCGATTTCTGCATGACGTCCTCCATCAAGAGCGACAAGACATGCCCATTTGAAGGTGCCGATGTCGATTGGTCCAGACTGCCGCGCTATGGGCGCAAGCGGCTACTCCGCGGGAGCCTGGAGAGGGATGACGGGCGCGGGGCGATCCAGCGCCTGCGACAGCACAGCGACGGTGACCGCCAGCAGGGCAAGTGCCGCGCCGACCAGCGGCAAATTGGCATAGGAGACACCGGTGGAAAGGGCCACGCCGCCGATCCAGGCGCCGCTGGCATTACCGACATTGAAGGCGCCCTGGTTCAGCGTGGCGGCCAGGTTCGGCCCCTCGGAGGCCGCCTCGACGACGCGGATCTGCAGCGGCGGCACGACGACGAAGATGAGCAGACCCCAAAGGAAGACGATGCCGATGGCAACGCTGGCTATGGCGCCGAACTGCATGAAGCCGACAAACAGCAACGCCAGCAACAGCAGGGTGCCGATGACCGTCGGCATCAGTTTCCAGTCGGCCAGCCTGCCGCCGATGATGTTGCCGATGGTCATGCCGGCTCCGAACAGCAGCAGCACCCAGGTGACCGCGGAGGTGGACAGGCCGGATACGTCGGTCAAATAGGGTTTGATGTAGGTGAAGACGGCAAACAGGCTGGCCGAGGCCAGGGCGGCGATCAGCATCGCCAGCCAGACCTGCAGTTTGCCCAGCACGCGCAATTCGCCACGCAGGCCGCCGCCGCTCGGTTCAGTGACATCGGATGGCACCAGCCAGGCGATCGCCGCGACCGAGATCAGGCCGATGCCGACCACGGCCAGGAAGGTGGCGCGCCAGCCGAGGGCTTCGCCAAGCGCGGTGCCAGCCGGAACGCCAAGGATGTTGGCCAGCGTCAGTCCGGCGAACATGAGCGCGATGGCGCTGGCGCGCTTGTTGCGCGGCACCAGGCTGGCGGCAACGACCGAGCCGATGCCGAAGAAGGCGCCATGGCCGAAGGCAGTGAAGACGCGCGCGGCCATAAGCGTCCAGTAATTGGGCGAGATGGCGCAAAACAAATTGCCGACGACGAACAGCACGGCGAGGCCAACCAGCACCGGCTTGCGCGGCAAATGCGCGGTGGCCATGGCGACAATCGGGGCGCCGAAGACGACGCCTAACGCATAGCCGGTGACCAGCAGGCCCGCGGAAGGGATGGACACGCCGAGATCGGCGGCGACCTCCGGCAGCAGGCCCATGATGACGAATTCGGTGGTGCCGATGCAGAAGGACGCAATAGCAAGCGCAAGGATCGGCAAGGGCATGGGGCGTCCAGACTGAATCGGTTCAAAATTGAGACTGCGCGAAGGACGCCACCGTTCGCAAGCTGCATTGCTGCATTGCAGCAATGCAGAAAAGAAAGGGCTTTGAAATAGGTCGCCGCTGCTCTCAAACCAGCGGCTTCAGCTCCTGGGCAATGGTCGGCAGCAATTCCGAGACATTGGGATGGATGTGCACGGCGCGCGCGAGCGTGTCGACGGGCGCTTTGGCGTACATCAGGTCGAGCACGCAATGCACCGCCTCGTCGCCACCGGGGCCGAGCACCGAGCAGCCGAGGATCTGCCTGGTGTCGGCATCGACCAGGATCTTCATGAAGCCTTGCGTCTCGCCCTTTTCGATGGCGCGGCCGACGCGGGTCATCGGCCGCTGGCCGACGAGTGCGCGACGGCCGGATTTCCTCACCGCAGCCTCGGTCATGCCGCAGCGGCCGAGCGGCGGGTCGATGTAGAGCGCATAGGCTTCGATGCGATCGCTGACCTTACGCGGATCGTTGTCGAGCAGGTTGGCGGCGACAATCTCGTAGTCGTTGTAGGAGGTGTGGGTGAAGGCGCCCTTGCCGTTGCAGTCGCCCATCGCCCAGATGCCGGGCACGCTGGTGCGCAGCTGGTCGTCGACAATGACGAAGCCGCGCCGGTCGACCTCGACGCCGGCCTTTTCCAGGCCGAGGTCGTCGGTGTTGGGCGTCCGCCCCAGGGCCAGCAGCAAATGCGAGCCGACCGCCGGCGGTTTGCCGGCCGAGAAGGTCACGGCAATATCCCCGCCCTGTTTGGCGAAGCTGATGTCGTCGGCACCGACATGGACTGTGATGCCTTCGTTTTCGAGGATCGACAGGATGGCGGCCGAGACGTCCTCGTCCTCGCGGCCGGTCAGGCGGAGGCTCTTCTCGATGACGGTGACTTCCGAGCCGAAGCGGCGGAACATTTGCGCGAATTCGAGCGAGACATAGCTGCCGCCGACGACGATGAGATGGCGCGGCAGCACGTCGAGCTCCATCATCGAGGAATTGGTCAAATAGTCGATGTCGTGGATGCCGGGCAGGTCGGGCACCGTTGCTCGGCCACCGGTGTTGAGAAAGATTTTCTCGGCGGTCAGAAGCTCGTCGCCGACGCGGACCGTGTTGGCGGATTCGAACCGAGCATGGCCACGGTAGAGCGTGCATTTGTCCATGCCTGCGATCCAGGTCTCCAGATTGGTGCGGGCGTCGATCGTCACCTTGTCCTTGCGCGCCTTGATCCTGGCATAGTCGATGCCGACCGGGCCGCCGAGCGTGACGCCATAGTCGGCCGCACGCCGCGCCAAGTGCGCGGCATAGGCGCTGGCGACCATGGTCTTGGTCGGCATGCAGCCGGTGTTGACGCAAGTGCCGCCAACCAGCTTGCGTTCGATCAGCGCCACGCTCATGCCTGCCGCATTCAGCCGGCCGGCCAGCGAAGGGCCGGCCTGTCCGGCGCCGATGACGATGGCGTCGAAGGTTTTCGTTGTCATGCCACCGCCGCTACGATCAGCAAGCCGCCGAGGATCGCCACCGCGTCCTCGATGAAGGCGGCGGGCCGATCCTTGCCGAAGGCTGCCGCCAGCCGTCCGCGTGCTTCGGCGCCGCCCAGCGTGCCGATGACAGCGCCGATGGCGCCGGCGATCAGGCCGCCGATGGTGGCGCCGCCTGTCGCGCCGATCACCGCGCCAGCGAAGGCACCCAAAATGATGCGGGCGCCGAATTGCTGCGGCACTTTCCGGCTTGGCGTAGACGGCAATTGGTCGGTGACCAGCTCGACGATGGCCAGTATGGTGAAGATGCCGACGGCTGCCCAATGGCTCATGAAGCTCGCCCAGGTGCCAGCAACCGACAGCCAGCCGAGCCAAGCGCCCCAGGCAACCGCGGCCGGCGCGGTCATGGCGCGAAGACCGGCAATGATACCGATCAGAAGTGCGAGAATGTAAAGCATCGTCGATCCCCCTCGATCGCCGGGCCAGGACAGTCCGGCAAGAGCAGGCTAGCATAGGTCCGGCATTTGACCAGCGCATGACTGCGAAAAATCCGAATGGATTTGCGCTGGTGCTGCCGGGGCGCTGGCACTTCCCCGTTCACTGCAATTGTGCTTTGGCAGTGGCGTCACATGGAGACATTGTCATGGCTGGAAGCGAGCGCGCAAGGATGGCGGCCGGCGAATGGTATACCTGCCTCGACGACGAACTGGAGGCTTTGCGGGCGATAGCGCGCGACGCGGTGTTCGAGCATAATCGCCTGCCGCCGCGTCAGCGCGGCAACCTCGGACCGGGCTTGAAGGTGCTGCTCGGCAAAGCCGGCGAGGGCGCCCGTATCGAGGCGCCGTTCCATTGCGCCTACGGTTTCAACATCTTTCTCGGCGACGGCGTCTTTCTCAATGCCGGCTGCACCATCCTCGATACGGCGAGCGTGCGCATCGGCAAGGGAACGCTGCTTGGTCCCAATGTTCAGATCTACTGCGCCGAGCACCACAAGGAGGCCAGCGGGCGGCAAGCCGGACTGGAGATCGCCAGGCCGGTCGAGATCGGCGCCAATGCCTGGATCGGCGGTAGTGCCGTCATCCTCGGCGGCGTCGGCATCGGTGACGGCGCGATCGTCGGTGCCGGTGCGGTGGTGACGCGCGACGTGGCCGCCGACACCACGGTGGTCGGCAACCCGGCGCGGGCGGTCAAGCGGGATTGAGCAGGATTGAACAGATCAGCAGGAAAGTGCCATGCGCTCGTCCCTCTGATCGGGCCGCCTGGAGAATTCGCGCCGGTATTGCGCCGGCGATGTCTTGAGCCGCGCGGCGAAATGCTGGCGCAGCGAGGTGGCGCTGCCGAAGCCGGCCTCGAAGGCCACCATGTCCATCGACTTTTCCGTCGCCTCCAGCAGCCGCTGCGCCAGTTCTATCCGCTGACCGGTCAGCCATTCGCCGAAACTGGTGCCGATCGATTTCTGGAAGCGGCGGGTGAAGGTGCGCCTTGTCAGACCGGCGGCATCGGCGACGCTGTCCAGGCTGTGCCTCTCTCCGAGCGTCGCGCGAACCGCGTCGAGGGCTTGGGCGAAACGGTCGGCATCCGCGCTCCTCGCCACCGGATGCTCGATGAACTGTGCCTGCCCGCCCTGCCGATGCGGGGAAAGCACGATCTGACGGGCGAGCCGCAGGGCGGCTTCCGCGCCATAGCGGGCGCGCACGATGTGGAGACAGCAGTCGAGACCAGCGGCGACGCCGGCCGATGTCACGACATCGCCATTGTCGACATAAAGCACCGTGGCATCGACGGTGATGTCGGGGTGGAGTGTTTGCAACTGTTCGGAATAAGCCCAGTGCGTGGCGGCACGGCGGCCCGACAGCAACCCGGCTGCGGCGATGGCAAAGGTTCCGAGGCACAGCCCGACAATCAAAGCGCCGCGCCGGTGTGCCTGGCGCAGCGCCTCCATCAGCAGCGGCGACGCCGGCTCGCCGAGATGATGCCAGCTTGGGATAATGACGATGTCGGCGCCATCAAGCCCTTCGAGCCCATGTGGGGCGGCAACGGTCAAGCCAGCCTCGGTGTGGATCGGGCCGGCCTTGACCGCGCAGATGCGGAAGTCGAAGCGCGGCAGACCAAGCGCCGTCCTGTCCTCACCGAACACCAGGCACGGCACGGAAAGATGGAATGGGCTGATGCCGTCGAAGGCGAGGACGGCAATGATCGGGTCGGTCATGGGTGCCTCCAGCGAGTGAGCGTGGATTGTCCCAATTCTTTCGGATGATGTCAATCGGGCCACTTTCAGCGGCCCGGCGGTCCGCCTATTTTCGGCCCATCGCATTCAAGCAGGAAAGGAAAACACAATGTCTGACCCAGCCAACACCACGCCACGACGGGCGCTGATCGTCGTGGATGCGCAGAACGACTATGACGGCGGCAATCTCGCCATCCAGCATCCGCCATTCCGCGACAGCGTCGTCAATGTGGCGCGGGCGATGGATGCGGCGGCAGCGGCCGGCATCAAGGTGGTGGTCATCAAGCAGATGGCGCCGGAGACATCGCCGATCTTCGCCAAGGGCAGCCATGGCGGCGAACTGCATCCCGAGATCGCCAGGCGCGAGCGCGACCACTATGTCGAAAAGAACCTGCCCAGCGCCTTCACCGGCACCGATCTCGAGGACTGGTTGCGTGCCAACGCCATCGATACGATCACGGTGGTCGGCTACATGACGCACAATTGCGACCTGTCGACCATCATACACGCCGTGCATATGGGCTTTGCCGTCGAGTTCCTGTCCGACGCCACCGGCTCGGTGCCTTACGCCAACAGCGCCGGCTACGCCTCGGCCGAAGAGATCCACCGCGTGGTCACGATCTTCCTGCAGTCGCGCTTCGCCGCCGTGCTCAAGACCGCCGAATGGGTCGAGTGCCTGAAGACCGGCGCTCTGCCGGAACGCGATACCATCTTCGGCTCCAACCAGCGGGCGCTGTCGCGCAGTGCTGCTTAGGACTGTCCGAAAAGAGAAAAGGGCGCCGCATCGCTGCGGCGCCCTTTTTGTCGAAACTGCAAAATCTCAGAACAGGCCTTCGATCTGACCCATTTCGTTGAGGAAGATCTTCTCCGAGGACGGCGCCCTGGGTAGCCCTGGCATGGTCATGACCTCGCCACAGATGATGACGACGAAGCCGGCACCAGCCGAAAGCCTGACTTCGCGCACCGGAACGGTGTGGCCGGTCGGCGCGCCGCGCAAATTCGGGTCGGTCGAGAACGAATACTGGGTCTTGGCCATGCAGACTGGGAGGTGGCCGTAGCCGGCCTGCTCCCAGGCGTGCAACTGGTCGCGCACCGACTTGTCGGCAATCGCCTCCGAGCCGCGATAGATGCGCTGGACGATGGTGTTGATCTTCTCGAACAGCGGCATGGCATCGGGATAGAGCGGCGCGAACTGCGAGGCGCCGGATTCGGCCAGCGCCACCACCTTGTTGGCGAGGTCCTCGATGCCGGCCGAGCCATGGGCCCAGTGCTTGCACAGGATGGCTTCCTCACCCATCGAAGCGACATAGTCCTTCATCGCCTGGATCTCGGCGTCGGTATCGGAATAGAAATGGTTGATGGCCACCACCGCCGGCACGCCGAACTGGCGGATGTTCTCGATGTGGCGGCCAAGGTTGGCGCAGCCCTTCTTCACCGCTTCGACGTTTTCCTTGCCGAGGTCTTCCTTCTTGACGCCGCCATTCATCTTCATGGCGCGCACGGTGGCGACGATGACGGCGGCCGCTGGCTTCAGCCCAGCCTTGCGGCACTTGATGTCGAAGAACTTTTCCGCACCGAGATCGGCGCCGAAGCCGGCTTCGGTGACGACATAGTCGGCAAGCTTGAGCGCCGTCGTGGTGGCGACGACCGAGTTACAGCCATGCGCGATGTTGGCGAACGGGCCGCCATGCACGAAGGCCGGGTTGTTCTCCAGCGTCTGCACCAGGTTCGGCTGCATGGCGTCCTTCAGCAGTACGGCCATGGCGCCGTCTGCCTTGAGGTCGCGGGCATAGACCGCAGACTTGTCGCGACGGTAGGCGACGATGATGTCGCCGAGGCGCCTTTCCAGGTCCTTCAGATCGGTGGCCAGGCACAGGATGGCCATGACTTCCGAGGCGACGGTGATGTCGAAGCCGCCCTCGCGCGGAAAGCCGTTGGCGACGCCGCCGAGCGAGCAGATGATTTCGCGCAGCGCACGGTCGTTCATGTCCATGACGCGGCGCCAGACCACGCGGCGGTTGTCGATACCGAGCTCATTACCCCAGTAGATGTGGTTGTCGATCAGCGCCGACAAAAGGTTATGCGCGGTGGTGATGGCGTGGAAGTCGCCGGTGAAGTGGAGGTTCATGTCCTCCATCGGCACGACCTGCGCGTAGCCGCCGCCGGCAGCACCGCCCTTGACGCCGAAGTTCGGGCCGAGCGAGGCCTCGCGGATGCAGACGATCGCCTTCTTGCCGATGCGGTTCAGGCCGTCGCCGAGGCCGACCGTGGTCGTCGTCTTGCCTTCGCCGGCCGGCGTCGGGTTGATGGCGGTGACGAGGATCAGCTTGCCGTCCTTGTTGCCCTTCACCGACTTGATGAACTCGGCGGAGATCTTGGCCTTGTCGTGGCCATAGGGCAGCAGATGCTCGGTCGGGATGCCGATCTTCTGGCCGATCTCCTGGATCTGCTTTTTCCTGGCGCCGCGCGCGATCTCGATGTCGGACTTCACTTCGGCCATGACGGCTTTCCTCTGGATTGGACGGTGGAGGGGACGGGTTTGATGTCACTCGCAAGCAGGTTGGAACCGGGCGCGGGCATGTTCTAACCCTGTCGCTGCCGCGGCGTCAACTTGTATGCAACTAAGTTTCCTATAGAGAAAATTCCTCTGCGGACCGGCCGACCTGTCATCGGTTCTTCCTAGCTCCGTTGCCGCGCCGTATAGAAGCCAGAGGACGCGTCGTTCCGCCGTCTCAAAACAGCCGCACAATGCACGGAATGCGACAGAGGCGACGGCGCAAATTCGCCATCGCGTGGTGCCCAATGGAACAGCGTTACTGAGTCAGCACGTTGCTGATTTCGACCATGTTGGAGCGCACCCTGAGCACGTAGAAGCCCATTGTCGTCAGGTGCGTCGGCAGGATCCAGCCGTCCTCGCGGCCGTTGGCGATGATGAAGGGCTGGATGCGCAGCGCCGAGACGAACTGCGAGTCCATCGTGTCCCACAGGTTCTGCAGATGCTTTTCCTTGATGACGTCGTCGAAGTCCGCCTGGGCGCCCTTCATCAGGCCGTAATAGCCGTAGAGCTGGCCATAGGCGAACCAGAAGCGGTCGTCGGCGCGGAAATCGAACCAGCCATTGTTGTGGTTTTCAGCTCGTTCCTTGAGGATCGCCGAGGTCGAGCCGATGTCGGACGAGATACGGTCGATATATTGTTTCAAATTGTCGGCGCGGGCGTCGAACGTCGCCTGGCAGGTGGCAAGGCGAGCGTTGAAGGAACGCAGCATGCGGACGGCATCGCGATAGTAGCTTGGCGTCGGCGTCTTGGGGCCGAACGGGTTCAGGCCGAAATACCAGGTCTCCTCGTCGAACTGCAGATTGCCGCGGGCATTCTGCAGATCGCTGTCGATCTGCGAGGTGGTGCGCACACGGCCGAGATTGTCGGCGAGTTCGGTCGCGGTGCGCCGCACTGCCTGGTTGATGCCGCGCTGGAACGAGGCCTTGTTATCCATCCACGGCGTGTTGTCCCAGTCGATGCCGAACAGGCCGAGCTTGTAGAGGATCATCGACGAGATCCAGGCATTCTGGTTGACGTTGAAATCGGTCAGGTCGGCCGCCACCTGGGCGATGCCGGAGTTGCCGCAGGTCTTGGCCGTGTCGGTGCCGGAGCCCGCAGAGAGCTGTTCGCCGGCGGAGACGTTACGTTTCTCGAAAGTGTATGTGTCGGGGTAGTTCGGGTTGAAATTGTTCCACCACTGGGTGGCGTAGAAGAAATTGGCGTAGAGGCCGATCAGCACCAGCAAAGCCAGGCCGAGCGCCGCCTTGAGGATCCAGCCGCGCTGCGTGTACCAGCGCCCGGCCCACAGGAACGGCCACAGGATCGCGCCGATCACAAGCCCAATGCCGCGGCCGATCCACTGGAAAATCCGGGTGAAGAAGTTCACGATCGGATCGAGCATGGCAATGTCATCCCCTCAAAGCACGATGCCAAAAAGTTGCAGACTTTTTGGATAACATCATGCGCCAAAACAGTAAGTTAGAACGAAGTGACGGTTCATTTCGTTCTAGTCAGTCAGACCGTAAAGGCGTGTGCGAAACGCCACCTTGTCCTTCAAATATGTGGTTTTGAGAACGTCCACAACATGCGATCGCCAGGCGTCGCTGAAGCCGTCATAGTCCTTGTAGAAGCCCTGCTTGTTGAAGATGTAGCGCGAGACGAAGTCCGACGGCACGAAATCCGAGATCAGCCGGTTGGTCAGCCAGGCGTCGGGATGATCGGGCTTGGCGCGGATCACCAGGAAGCGCTGCTGCGGGAAGACATCCTCGATCTTGAGGTGGCCGAGCTGGGCGATCTCGCGCTTGGCGGCGTTGAGAAAGGGAAAGTTGCCGTCTTTGGTGATCATGTCGGCATGGCTCTGGATCCAGGTCTGCAGCCAGACCTTGTCGACGTCGGTCAGGTTGCGGTTCGGGTCGGCGTCCCGGATCAGCGCGCGCACCACCATCTCGGCGCGATGCTCGAGATAACCCGATGTCTCGACCCAGGAGGCGCGCGGCAGCTCGATGCGCCCGGTGGTGGCGAGGAATTTGAACACCTTGTCGGCATCGCTGATCGAGATATAGCTCACTTGCCACGGTCGCGAACGGCGGAAACCGGGAGCCGCCGGATCGCTGATCACGGTCGTCATATCAGGGTCGACGAACACGTAGAGGCCGCCGAAATGGCTGGTCCAGTAGGCGTTGTGGCGGAAGATCACCTGGTCGGGCACCAGCGCGTTCTCGCGGATGTCGCCGCAGATCTTGGCGAGCTCTACCATGCGGGTCAGCATGGCGTTGTCGCGCCAGGCGTCGGGCTCCTGCTTCAGCCGGTCGACGAGCTTGCCGAGTTCGGCGGCCTTGCCCAGCACATTCTCGGCCGACAGCACCTTGAACTCGACCTGGCTGATCGACAGCAGATCCTCGATGTCGTTGACCTTGGGAATGGAATCCTCGATCTCGCCGTAGATCACGTCCTTGATGGTCAGCGCGTCGATGGCGCGCTGGTTCTTGGACATGAACTCGAACATCAGCTGCGAGGTGTTGGAGAAGGCCGTGTGCACCACCGGCAGGTCGATCTGCGACGGCGTCAGGATGATGAAGCGGCGGTTGACCTCGTTGGGATCGAGATAGTCGTAGTCGCCGCATTCCTCGGCCACTTCGGGCGAGAAGCCGGTGCGGTCGATCTGAAAGCTTTTCAGCTTGGTGGGGTTCAGGCCGAACGCGGCGAGCGCTTTGTTGTAGCGCTGGATCAAGTGCGACTCGTCGACCGTCAGCAGCCGGCCATAAATCAGCTCATTGTCGCGCAGCAGATCGGGTTTCTTGGCGGTCATGTGGAAGGCTCCGAGGAGCTTTGCTTGGAGGGACGAAGCGCCAACGCTGACGCCCCCCTCTCCCCGTTCTTCACGGGGAGAGGGTAGGGGTGAGGGGCGGCGCTAACGGTCAAGAACATGCCTCCCCATAGCCTTTGGCGGCAACAAATCGAAGCTCGTGCGTTTCGATATGGTGTGCGAGACGTCCCCCGATCGCGGCCAGTATGGTGTCAAGTACAGCTTCCCGATCCTTCAAGACATCGACATTCCAGAAGCGGAGGACCGACCAATCATTTGAAACCATGAAGCGATCCCTGGCCTGATCATACTTATTGCCGGCATGCTGACTGCCGTCGACTTCGACAACTAGATGGCACTTCCTGCAGGCAAAATCGGCAAAATAGCTGCCTATCGGAAACTGCCGCACGAATTTATGGCCGTTCAGTCTGCGGTCACGCAATTCGAGCCAAAGTGCGTTCTCAGCGTCGTTGTCCGACTGGCGCAGACGTCTCGCTCGACCCGTTGTCTCAATTTCTGGTCCACGCATGCGCTGCCCCTCACCCTTACCCTCTCCCCGTGAAGAACGGGGAGAGGGGAGCGTCAGCGTTGGCGCCTCGTCCTTCGGCATCGCGATTGCAACTTGTCGATTGATGACGAGGATTCACAAGGGACGGAACGTCACGCATTCCAAAGCCCCTTCTTCTTCATCTCTTCCATCTCCCGCGCAGCCCGTTCGCGCAGGCGCGCGTCGCGCAGCAGTTTTTCCACGGCGGAGTCGTCGGACTTGTCGGAATAGCGGAACTCAGAGTCGGCGTAGCGGTTGATCTCCTGCATGACCATGTCCATCGAGAACGGCCCGCGCAGTTCCTCGATCATCGCTTTCTTCTCGTCGTAGCCCTTGTGCATGAAGACTTCCGGCTTCTCGAACCAGTCGTCGGGAAGTTCGATGTCCATGGCGCGCATCTTGATGGCGTCGGTGACGTTCTTGATGGCACGGCCGGTGAAGCGCGGTTCGGCATCCTTGATCAGGTGCAGATAGGTGCCGATGTCTGCCATCGATTTCGGCGCGCCGTTCTCCTTCATGTAGCGTTCGTAGACCTTCATCAGCCCGTCTTCCCGCGGTTTCTCGTGCTCCTCATAGGCCTCGGTCACGGCGCGCTGGATTTCCTGCGCGGCGTAGAGCTTATGGTCGCCGAGCGGGATCTTGTGGTTCTTGCCGGCAAGCAGCACGAAGATGTCGATGTAGTCGTCGCGGCTCTGTGGCCCGTCGACCAGCCAGCGGGCGCCGGCGCGCTGGCGCAGCGCGTCGTCGACGTTCTCGGGATAGTTGGAGAACATGCCGAACGAGCAGTTACCGCGCACCACGGTGGCGGCGCCCGCGAAGGCGTCCATCAAGACGCCGGTTATCTCCTGCTGGCCGGCCGAGGCGCGGTCGTCGGAGCGGCGCGCCGCCACCTGGTCGATGTCGTCGATGGTGCCGAAGCCGATGACGCGCGGGTTCAAGACATTGTTGATGAACTGGCGGCAGTTCTGGCCGGATTTGCCCTGATAGGACGAGATCTGGTCAACGCCGAAATTCTCATAGGCGAAGGGATAGCCGGCGACCTGGCAATAGCCGTTGACGAGGCCGGCGATCATCTGGATCAGCGTCGTCTTGCCGGTGCCGGGCGCGCCGTCGCCGATGAAGGTGAACAGGAAGCCGCCGAGCTCGACGAACGGGTTCATCTCGCGCTCGAAGTCGTAGGCCATCAGCATCTTGGCGAGCTTGACCGACTGGTACTTGGCAATGTGGTTGCCGACGACCTCCTCCGGCTTCTTGAAGGTCATCACCAGCGGCTTGGAGCGCTTGCCCGGCGCGACGTCGAAACCATCGAGGGTGAAGTCGTCGGCATCGATACGGATATGGGCGTTCTCGAACGGGCCGATGCCGTCGAAGCGGCCCTTGCGCGCCAGAAGCCCGTCGATGGCGACGCGGGCAAAGGCGCGCGCCCGGGTCATCAAGTCGGCGTCGTCGGACGATCCTGAGATCGCCTTGTCGAGGCCAGCGAGGATCGACTTCACCGCATCCTGCGGCGTGTCGAACAGGAAGTCGGGCTCGGGGATATCGTTGGGCGCCTCGCCGTCGCTGTCGATCAGCTGGAACAGATAGGAGGCGAGGCTGAAGGCGGAGATGTAAGCCGAGGCCGACAGAAGCTTCTTGAAGGTGGACGCCTCGTCGCCTTCGAGCGGGGCGCGGGTGTTCTTGGCCTGCAGGCTTTCGAGGTCCGAGCCTTCGGCGAAAACATCAGATATTGCGAGCGCGATCGCCGTGCCGCGCCGGGCGCGGAACAGGAGCGTGTGCTGCGGGATGGTCAGCAACTGGTCGTCGGGATGGACGGCGCCGACGGTCTTGGCTAGCTCGACTTCGCGCGTGCGGCGCACCGAACCGACCGAGACGGTCGAGACGAAGCGGCGGTTGGTGCCGGCAAGTGCCGTGCCCGATTCGCGTGACGGATCCTCCAGCACGACGATGCGGGTGATGAAGCTTTGCGCGGTTGCGCGGTGCTTTTCGATCGCAGCTTCCGGTATGGTGGTCAGGCCGGTATCCATGAAGGTTGCTCCGTGGTGTGACGGTCAGACGTCTGAGATGACCTGCCCGTTGGACAGGATGTGAACCTTGTAGCCGGCAAAAATCTTCTGCGCCTCGCCGACGGCATAGAGCGCCTGATAGGCCTCGTGCGGGATCAGCGCGTGGTTTTCGTAGCTCGACACGCCCTGGCGGGCGGCTTCCAGATCGTCGGTGTTGATGAAGAATTCCTGCGTTGTCTTCTCGCTTGAAAACAGCCCCTTGCGGCCCGGCTTCTCAGCCTTGGAATAGACCTCCTGGATGGTCCAGGTGAGCAGCCAGGCATTTTCGGGCTTGCGCACCTTGGCGAGCACCTCGGTCACCGTCGAATTGTTGTCGGTAATGCCAGCCGAATAGAATGGTCCGAGCACGACGCGGCGCAGCTGCTTGGGATGCAGCGGCTCGAAATCCTTGTCGAGGTTGACCGCGATGGTCGCCGGCGACAGGGTATAGGCGGAGTTCTTCTCGGTGAAATCGTCGAAACGGTGGGCGAGCTCGGGATTGAGCAGGCCGTCGACCGGCAGCGGAATGTCGATCGTCTCGTTCAGTTTGCCGTTTCTGTCGACAAGCTGTCGGACCATGTCTTCGGAAGAATCCTCCACCGTCACCATGTAGACCAGAGGCAGGTTGGCGCTGCCGTCGAACGTCGCCCAGTGGACGAGATAGTAGGGACGCCCCGTCTTCGGGTTGACCGAGACCTTGGCCGTTTGCGCCAGGGTGAACGGGCCGAACGTGTTTTCGCTCTTCACGTCCTCGAGATAGAGCCTCTCGGCCATCGACTTCTGCAGCGCCTCGGGGAATTCCTTGTGGCGCAGGATGAAGTCGGCCATCTCCTCGCGCAACTCGCCGGCCAGCGGAATGTTGGCCAGCCGCGCATCGGCCTGGCGGCGGTCATTTTCCAGTTCGAGCAGGTTCTGGAAGACCGGGAAGCCGCTTTCGGCCCGCGAAATGCGGAACGTGTCCATGAAGCCCAGCCGGTTGCGCCAGCAGGCGAATGACTTGTCGAGCCGGGCGATGTATTCGGCGACGATCTTGGCGACGATGCCATGCCGGTACAGCGGCGAGCGATCGTCGCGCATGAACACTTCAAGGCCACTGAGCGCGGCCGTGATGGCGGAGAAATACCGTGCCGCCGCTTCGTTTTCGCGGGTCATGCTTGTGTGCTCGCGGGCAGTCCTGTCACTCCTAAGACTGCACGTAGTTCGCCGAATTGTGCTTCTTCAGCACCTCGTCGAAGCGGCGGGCAAAGGCATCGTCGGCCAGCTTCTTGCGGCGCTGGATGTCGGCAGTGGCGACCATGTTCTTCTCGTGCATCTCGAGCAGGTCGCCGATGTGCTTTTGCGAGGCGGCACCGATGCCGGCCATGGTTTCCTCGGCGGTGTTGTCGACCTGGCTGCCCAGCGTGTTGATCTTGTGGGCGACGTCCTGCTGGGCGGCGGTCTTCAGCGAATCTTCGAGCGCCTTGTAGAGGACGATGCGTTGCTCGGTGTCGATGGTCAGCTTGTTGATCAGCGTCGACTGCGCGGCGATCTGGTTGTTGAGCGAATCGACGAAGGTCTGGAACATCGAGGTGTAGCGCTCGAGCGTCTGGCTCTCGGCCAGCAGCTCCTGTTCCTTGGCCTGCTTTTCATTGTATTCCGTCGCCAGCTTGGAGCGCTCGCCTTCGAGCTGCGTGCGCTCCTTCTGGCTGGTCGAAGCGGCGATCTTGTTTTCGATGTCGAGCAGCATCGGGTTGAGTTCCTCGATGCGCTTCTGCACGGCTTCGAGGTTGGTCATGGTGGTCTTACGGCGCTCGATGACCTGTGACAGGCTGGTCTCGGAGGTCTTGTAGCGCTGGTCGAGGACCCCTTTCTGCGCCTTCAGGATGCCGACGATGGTGTCGGACTTGACCAGCAGTTCCTGCAGATTGCCGGCCAGCGACATGTTGCGGACGCGGTCGGTGCGCATGCGCTGCTTGCTCTGGCTGGAGAAGACGCCGATGAATTTTTCCCAGCCGGTGTAGTTCTTCATGCTCTCGAACTCGGCGCCGAAGACGTTGGTGGCGTCCTCCAGCCCGATGATCAGGTCGGCGATGTTGCCTTCCATCACCTTCTGCTGCTTCAGCACATCCTCGATGCGGGCGTTCTCGATGTCGAAATTGGCGTCGCCGATCTTCTTGTCGGCGGTGGCGAGCGTATCAAGCACGGTGCCGGACTGCTCGATCTTGGTGCGCATGTCCTGCACGACCTGCTTGGTCTTGGCAATTTCGGCGTCGAAATTCTGCAATGTCGCCATTGGGGCCTCCCGCTTCGGCATCACGTCGCTGGTCGCGAACAGCGGCGAATATATGTGGGGCATCCGGGGATTGAAAGACGCAAGACAAGACCCGCCCCGAAAACAAAATATTCGGTCACGGTCTTGAAAGGCAATGGAGGCGAGGTCATGGCGTGATTAGCCTGCCGGCCAGGCTTGGTTCAACTGCCATTGAACTTCTAAGCCGCAAAACGACGGCGAACGGATGCCTTTGTATTTGGCAAGCCA
Source organism: Mesorhizobium sp. M1338 (assembly GCF_040318045.1). NCBI lineage: Bacteria > Pseudomonadati > Pseudomonadota > Alphaproteobacteria > Hyphomicrobiales > Phyllobacteriaceae > Mesorhizobium > Mesorhizobium sp. M1338. The sequence continues at coordinate 74,511 of NZ_JAMYLL010000021.1, forward strand.
ATGCAGCAATAGCGGCCGCGACATGCGAGGCGGAAGCCGGCTTTACAGCGGCGTGCGCGGCGGATCAGGGCTTGGGATCGGCCTTCAGATAGGCGATGACATTGGCGATGTCGTCGTCCTTGGTCAGGCCGGCAAACGCCATCTTGTTGCCGGGCACTTTCAGCTTGGGAGCCTTGAGATACTCGGCGAGATTGGCTTCATCCCAGACCAGGCCGGCGGCACCGGCACTCTTCATCGCCTCGGAGTAGTGACCAAGAAAACTCTCGGCGCTACCGGCGGTGCGACCGACGACGCCCGACAGATGCGGGCCGACCTTGTCGCGGTCGGTGGCTGCTTCGTGGCAGGCGATGCACCGGTTGAAGACCTTCTTGCCAAGGGCCGGGTCACCGCCGGCATGGGCGGCAAGTGAGGTGGCAAGGAGAAGAATGCTGGCGGACGAAGCGGCTCGAAACATGGCTGACCCCGGAGAGCTCTGGCTGGGGCCTTATAGTGCCGAGGCCTTAACAAACGCTGCATCGCGGCGCGATCGCGGTAGGTGTCGATCGGGCTGCACCGGGCCCGGGCAAGGTCGCCGGGGCCGTCAGCCCTTGATAAAGCCGATGAAGTCGTCGGGTGCGGCGCGGCCCATCTCTTCCTCCCAGTGGCGACGGCAGAGCGAGACATAAACGTCCTTGCCGATCGCCACCTGCTCGCCCTGGCGCGCCACCTTGCCGTCAGGTCCAAGGCGCACCACCATCGTCGCCTTGCGGCCACAGCGGCAGATGGTGCGCACTTCGCGCAAATCGTCGGCGATGGCCAGCAGCGCACGAGAACCGGAGAACAGATTGCCCTGGAAATCGGTGCGCAAGCCGTAACACATGACCGGGATGTTCAGCCGGTCGGCAATGCGGGCGAGCTGCCAGACCTGCTCCTCTTCGAGAAACTGCGCCTCGTCGACAAAGACGCAATGCACCGATGTATGCGCGTGATGATCGGCGACGCGGGCGAACAGGTCGTCGCCATCGCGGAACATGTCGGCTTCCGTCTCCAGGCCGATGCGCGACGAGATCAGGCCGGTATCGCCCTTGCGGTAATGGCCGGCGACGAACAGCATCGTGCGCATGCCGCGCTCGCGATAATTGTACGACGCCTGCAACAGCATCGTGGTCTTGCCGGCGTTCATCGTTGCATAGTGGAAGTAGAGCTTGGCCATGCCGTCCTTTACGGTCTGTTGATATTCAGGTGATGCCGGCCTGCAAATGGCGGTTCCTGCGCTTCCGGTGCTCACGTACCCGAAAGTACGCTCCGCTCCGGTTCTCGGAGCCCACCATTTTCGGCGCGGCCTGACCTGAATCTAAACAGACCTTAAGCCGACTTGGTGTCGTGCGGGGAGGGGCCACGGCAGCCTTTCTACGAAAAAGCCGCCTCGCTCCTGAAAAAACTGTCCGGCAAGACAAAAGCGTCAGCCGTGTCGCTGATTGGCCAGTCCGCGCCGTTGATCGTGATTGCCTTAACGCTTGAAACCGCACCAGAATGGTGTTTGGCTGACGAAACAAGGCGGGCAGAGAAACCGCAGCTGCGCTTCGCCAAAGAATCACAATGGGAGAATACCTATGTCGCGTATGAACTCTTTCGTCGCCGGCCTCGGCCTGGCGGCTTTTTTGTCCACGAGCGCTGCATTCGCCGGTGATCCGGCGAGCTGCAAGGCGGTGCGTCTTTCCGATGTCGGCTGGACCGACATCCAGGCGACGACCGGCATCGCTTCCGTGCTGCTGACCGCACTCGGCTACGAGCCGCAGGTGATCCAGCTATCGGTGCCGGTGACCTATGCGTCTCTGAAAAACAAGGACCTCGACGTCTTCCTCGGCAACTGGATGCCGTCGATGACCAACGACATCAAGGACTACACCGCCGACGGCTCGGTCGAGACCATCAGCGAAAACCTCAGCGGCGCCGGCTACGGCATCGTCGTGCCGACCTATGTGGCGGACGCCGGCGTCAAGACGCTGACCGACCTCGGCAAGTTCAAGGACAAGTTCGACGGCAAGATCTACGGCATCGAGGCCGGCAACGATGGCAACCGCATCATCCTCGACATGATCAAAAACCCGAAGGACAATCTCGAAGGCTTCGAACTGGTCGAATCCTCGGAAGCCGGCATGCTGACGCAGGCCGAACAGTCGATGAAGAACAATGAGTGGATCGCGTTCCTCGGCTGGACGCCGCATCCGGTGATGGGCGCCATGAAGATCACCTATCTCGACGGCATGGGCGACAGCGGCTTCGGCGCCGCCACCGTGCATACCAATGTGCGCAAGGGATATACCACCGAGTGCCCGAATGCCGGCAAGTTCATCGCCAACCTGAAGTTCAATCTCGATATGGAAGGCGAGATGATGGACGCGATCCTCAAGGGCAGCGACGCCAACACGGCCGCGACCGACTGGCTGAAGAAGCATCCGGACGCGGTCGCTCCGTGGATTGCCGGCGTGACCACTTTCGATGGCGGCGACGCGGCTGCGGCGGTGAAGACCGCGCTCGGGAGCTGAGCCGACTTTGAATCCGACATGACGCGAGTGAGGGCAGCCATCTAGAAAAGGCTGCCCTTTTTTATATCCTGTGACAAGATGACTGTCCGGCAAGGACGGCGGCTGCCAAAGAGGGGCTAGATGGATCCGATTTCAAAATTCTTTGTCAGTTATAAAATTCCCATCGGCGAATGGGGCAAAGCGTTCTTCACCTTCCTCACCGACAATTTCAACACCTTCTTCCGCGGCCTCTCAGGCGGCCTGAATTTCCTGCTCGACGGCGTGGTCGACACGCTGCTGCTGATACCGCCCGTCCTTCTCATCGCCCTGATTGCGCTGCTTGCCTATTATCTGCAGCGATCGAGAGGCCTGGCAGTGGCGGTTTTTCTCGGATTGCTGTTCATCCTCAACCAGAATCTCTGGAAGCAGACCGTGGAGACGCTGGTGCTGGTGGTTGCCGCTGCCGCCGCCTCGATGGCCATCGGTGTGCCACTCGGTATCTGGGCGGCTCACAAGCCGAAGGTCTACCGCATCATGCTGCCGGTGCTCGACCTGATGCAAACGTTGCCGACCTTCGTCTATCTGATCCCGGTGCTGACGCTGTTCGGCCTTGGCAACGCGCCCGGTCTCATCGTCACCATCATCTTCGTCATCCCGACATCGGTTCGTCTCACGCATCTGGGCGTCGTCTCGGTGCCGAAGTCGATCGTCGAGGCAGGCGAGGCGTTCGGCGCCACCAAGAGCCAGTTGCTCTGGAAGGTGGAGCTGCCCTCGGCCCTGCCGACCATCATGGCCGGTCTCACCCAGTCGATTATGCTGTCGCTGTCGATGGTGGTGTTCGCGGCTCTCATCGGTGCCGGCGGCCTCGGCACCGAGATCAACCGGGCGCTTGGTTCGCGCAAGATCGACCTCGGCCTTGAAGCCGGCCTGGCCATCGTCGTGCTGGCCATCGTGCTCGACCGCATGACGCGCATCGGCGTTGGAGGCAAGAAATGACCGTCGCCGTCGATTTCAGGAACGTCGATATCGTCTTCGGCGCCGACCAGGCCGGATCGTTGGCGATGATCGACGCCGGCGCCAGCCGCGCCGATATCCTCGAAAAAACCGGTAATGTGCTCGGCTGTGCCGGCGCCAGCCTGACCATCAACGAGGGCGAGATCTCGGTGCTGATGGGCCTGTCCGGTTCGGGCAAGTCGACATTGCTGCGGGCGGTCAATCGGCTCAACGTGGTGTCGCGCGGCCAGGTCCTGGTCAAGGATGGCGACAAGACCGTCGATGTCGTCACTTGCGATGAGGCGACCTTGCGGCGCCTGCGCCAGAAACAGGTGGCGATGGTGTTCCAGCAGTTCGGCCTGCTGCCGTGGCGCACGGTGGAGGAGAATGTCGGCCTCGGCCTTGAACTCGCCGGCGTGCCGGAGCTAGAGCGCAAGGAACGGGTGCAACGCCAGCTCAAGCTGGTCAATCTCGACCAGTGGTCGAAGAAATACGCGCACGAGCTTTCGGGCGGCATGCAGCAGCGCGTCGGCTTGGCCCGTGCCTTCGCCACCGAGGCGCCGATCCTTCTGATGGATGAGCCGTTCTCGGCGCTCGACCCGCTGATCCGCACCAAGCTGCAGGACGAGCTGCTGCAATTGCAGGCCGAGCTGAAGAAGACCATCATCTTCGTCAGCCACGACCTCGAGGAGGCGCTGAAGATCGGCAGCCACATCACCATCATGGAAGGCGGTCGCATCGTGCAGACCGGGGCGCCGGAGGACATCGTGCTGCGGCCCGCCAACGACTATGTCCGCGACTTCATCGCCAATGTGAACCCGCTGTCGGTGCTGACCGCCTGGAACGTCATGCGCGACCGCCGCGACCTGGAACATGGCGACAATGGCTGGGTGTGGCTCGACCGGCGCAAAACGACGCGCTTCAAGATCGATGAGCACGGGCTGGTGGCGGCGGCCGAACGCGACGGCAAGCCGGCGGTCTGGGTGTCGTGCGCCGATCTCGAAGGGCAGCCGGAGGAAGCGGCGCAAGTGTTCTGGGCCAACCCCGGCACCTCGCTGAAAACAGTGATGCTGGCCATGCACCGCTCGCAGACAGCACCCGTGGCACTGTTCGATGATCAATCGCGCTTTGTCGGCGCGATCGGCATCCGCGACGTGCTGAGTGCGGTCCTGCGGCGGTAGGAGCCGCGAGAACTCCAGGACCGTCGGCTATGAGGGAAAGGCGCTTTGGAACGGATTTGGGGTTGGCTGTCTAAACCGCGGACCGCGCAAACGGCGCTCGGGGTACTGCTTGTGATTGCGATGCGATCGATCCTGGAGTTTTTCAGGATCGGCGGTGCGACCGGCACGCAACTGACTGCAAATCAGCTCTTTTATATCGAAGGGACGCTCGCGGCGATCAGTGCCGCGTTGGCGGTTCTTGCCCTGCATGCGTTCGAGCGGCATGGTTTGGCGACCCTCTCCAGCGCAGCGGCAATCGTTGCCCTGCTTGCATGGAAGATCGCCGTCATCCATTGAAAACGGGAACACATCGCTTGTCCTCGCGCCGACCTTGATATCTCGCTGCCGGCCTCCCGGGTTTCCGCGTATGCCGGTCCAAAGCCGCGCCTTGCGAGGTCGGCACTTTGGGCTGCGTCAGGCCGCCAATGGCAGGCGCAGTTGCGTCAGCAGACCGCCGCCCGGGTTGTTGGACAGGCTGACCTCACCGCCAGCGGCGCGTGCGATGTTACGGGCAATGGTCAGGCCGAGCCCGAGACCGCCGGTCTGGCGGTTGCGGGATTGTTCGAGGCGCACGAAAGAGCCGAACACGGCGTCGATCTGCGCCTGAGGTATGCCCGGTCCTTCATCGCGGATGGTGAGCAGGATCGTGTTTTGCGACAGGCGCAGGGAGAGATGCGCCTTCTTGCCGTAAGTGACCGCGTTCTGGAGCAGATTGGTGACGCAGCGCTTGAGCGCGACCGGCCGCGCCATGCAGACGAGGCCGCGTGAACGGGTATCGTCGTCGAACGAGACGTCGTCATAGCTGTCGGCGATCGACTCCACGAGCGACCAGAAATCGATGCGCTCGTTCTTCTCCTCGGTCACCTCGAAGGTGGCGAAGTCGATCACCGAGCTGGCAATGCTCTCGACATCGGCGAGATCGTGCGCCAGCGCCTCGCGAACCGCCGATTTGCGCAACAGCTCCAGGCGCAGCCGCATCCGCGTCATCGGCGTGCGCAGATCGTGCGCCAGCGCCGCCGCCAGATGTTCGCGGTCCTCGACATATTCGCGCAGCCGGGCCTGCATGGCGTTGATCGCCTTGGCGGCGGCACGCACCTCGCGGCTACCGCCTTCGGCGATCGGCGGGCTCTTCAGATCCTTGCCGATCCGGTTCACGGCGGTTTCCATCATCCGGTAGGGCGCCGTCAGCCGGCGTAGCGACCAGATCGACATGATCACCACCAGTCCGGCGATCAGCGAATAGAGCGGCAGGCTGTCGAAGCTCAGTATCGGGCCGACAGGCGTGATCGGCTCGGTGAAGTTCAGCCATTGGCCGTCGGCGAACCGCAACGACGCCGTCAGCTTGTCACTCTGGGCGAAGTCGGCGGCCAGCACCAGAAGGTCGCGTTCCACCTGGCCGATATCGGGCCCTGGCGCCGTGCCGTCGGCGTCGTCGGCCTCGCGCGTCGCCGGGTCGCGCCGCACGCGCGCATCGGTGATGCCGAACTTCGACAGCCGGCCGACGAGGATGTCTTCGAGTTCCGCCAGTTCGTCGTCGCTTGCGATCGACGAGGTGACCGCCGGCGTGTCCGAGACAGTGAGCGCGTAGGTGGAGTTGAACAGACCGGTCGCCGTCGCCTTGCGTTCCTCCGGCGTGGCGTCATGCATCAGCTGCACCAGCGAGAAGGCGCGGTCGTTGAGGCGGTAGAGGTCGACCACGCCATTGGCTACGGCGCGGTCGCGCGACACGATGTAGAGGGTCGCGACCTGGCTGATCAGCAGGCCGGCAATGACGATCAGCAGCACCCAGACAGGCAAGGTCTGCGGCAGGAAACGTCTCATTCGGAGGTCGTCTCGGGCAGGAACTGGTAGCCGCCGCTGCGCACGGTCAGGATCAGCTTGGGCGTTTTCGGGTCGTCTTCCATCTTGCGCCGCAACCGGCTGACGAGGATGTCGACGCTGCGGTCGAAGGAGTAGTCGCTGTCGCCGCCGGAGAGTTCGATGAGCTGGTCGCGGGTCAGCACGCGCTGCGCGCTTTTGACAAAGGTCTGCAGCAGGTTGAATTCGGCCATGGTCAGCTCGACCCTGATATCGTCGGGAGCGATCAGCCGGCGGCGCGAGCAGTCCATCGTCCAGCCGGCAAAGCGGTAGATCTGCCTGGTGGTTGCGCGCTTGGGCTCGGCGCCGCCATTACGCCGCAGCACGGCGCGGATGCGCGCCAAAAGCTCGCGCGGATCGAAGGGTTTGGGCACATAGTCGTCGGCGCCCATTTCCAGGCCGACGACGCGGTCGGTGGTCTCGGTGACGGCGGTCAGCATGATGATCGGCGTCGAATACTGGGCGCGCAGGTCGCGGCACAGCTCCAGCCCGCTCTTGCCGGGCAGCATCACGTCGAGAACGATGAGATCCACCTGCGCGCGGCGCAGGATAGTCTCCATCTCGATGCCATCGGCGGCAACCGAGGTGTGCAGGCCCCGCTTCTGGAAGAATTCCTGCAGCAGGTCGCGGATGCCCTTGTCGTCGTCGACGATCAGTATGTGCGCGTCGGATTTCACTTGAGCCCTGTCATTGTTGATTGCCAAGCCCTTCTGTCGCAACCCACACGATAGAATTCAGGCCATATGTTGGCCAGTGGTGATGATGGGTTCACACCGGCTCTCTCAGACACAATCCAGAAACAAAATTCTACAGTTCAGAAAAACTCCTGAAAAATTTCAAGGGCATAACTGATCTCGTGGCGGTCAGGTCATCGGCTGCGACGCTAGTCTCCGGGTTTACGGATAAACCGATGCCAAGGTTGTCGATCAGTTTGTTGGGTGCGTTGCTGGGCCTTGGCCTGGTCACTGCCGCTGTCGGACAATCGGACGCAAAGGTGACGCTCACCACCCGGAGCGAACGGTGCGCCAATCTCAGCCACCAATTCGATGAAGCCCTCGAAACCCATGCCACGGCAACGCAGGTCACCGCGGCAAAGGCACTTCAGAGAAAGGGTAACCGGTACTGCGCCGCCAAGAAACAGGCACAGGGCATCCGGATGCTCGCCAATGCTTTGAAGCTGCTTGGAGTGACACCGAACGACCCGGTCCAGTGACACTCGAAAACTCGACCCGCATGAAAAGGAAATGAAGCCATGAAAAAGTCCATCCTCTCCGCAACCGGTCTCGCCGTCGCTCTCGCTTTCGCAATGCCGGCTCTCGGCAACGCCGCTGCCACCACGACCGCTGCTCCGGCGGCTTCGACGACCACTGCTCCGGCTACCGCCGCTCCGGCCAAGGCTGCTCCGAAGAAGGTCGTCAAGAAGACCGTCAAGAAGCACAAGAAGGCTGCCGAGAAGGCCGTCAAGAAGGACGCCCCGAAGACGTAATCAGGTCCGGCATAAAATGCTAACCTGTTGACCAAGGCCGCTCCAGTCGGTTTCGGCTGGAGCGGCCTTCTTCCTGTCCAAGCCGTTGAGAAAGCCTGATATCGGCGATCAATCGGACTGATGGGATCGATCGATATCTGGCCGAAGTCTGGCACCGGAAGCTTCCGCCTCGACTGACACTTAACCCGTTTGCAACGCCGGCGGTGTAAGACAATCCGCATGAAGAAGCGGCTTTCGTCCATTCTGCGCTCGATGGTGCTCGGCGGCCTGGTGGCCACCGGGGTCGCCAGGGTGCTGATCCTGTTCACCGCCAGCCCGGTGCCCGATCCGGCCAGCGGACGCACCGAGCCTTCGCTGTTTGCGCCGGCGATTTCCACCAATTGGGACTACATCACGCCGGCGCAGACCTGGTTGCTGATCGTGCTGACCGGCGCGACGCTGATCTGCGTCGTCGCCTGGCCGATCACAGCCTGGCTGGAACGCCGGGCGGATGCCGGGGGAAACCGCTTCCGGCCCGACAGGCCTAGCCGCCGCGTGTTCAGCCGCCAGGGCCGTTGAACGGCGACCGACGGTTTCCCACATAGTAGCTGGCCGCGCCCACCGGATACCGGTTGGCGCGTCGATCAAAATGGACGGCCGCTTTTCCCGGTGCCAGAATGGCGGCCACGTCGCTTACGCAAATTGCCGGTTCCAATGCCTGAAATCACCACAAAACCGCGTGTCCAGGTCAAGCCGCAGGTCGAACGGCCGAAGCTCTACAAGGTCATCCTCATCAATGACGATTTCACACCGCGCGAATTCGTGGTGACGGTGCTGAAGGGCGAGTTCAAGCTCAGCGAAGACCAGGCGCACCGGGTGATGATCACCGCGCATCGGCGCGGTGTCTGCGTCGTCGCCGTCTTCACCAAGGATGTCGCCGAGACCAAGGCGACGCGGGCCACCGACGCCGGCAAGGCCAAGGGCTATCCGCTGATGTTCACGACGGAGCCGGAAGAGTAGGGCGGGGGTAGTCTTTAACGCTGACAATTGGCGAAACCATCCGCGACAGCATCTTTCTCCCCGTCACTATACGGGGAGAAATGTCCGGCAGGACAATGAGGGGCGGCGCCGGGGGTGACAACAGTTCATTTGCGCGATCGCCAATCACTTCAGGCTGGAGCTGCCCCTCATCCGCCCTTCGGGCACCTTCTCCCCGTGAACGGGGAGAAGGAAAAAGGTGGCGCTACCGTCCCTCGCGGTACCACATCGAACCCATCGCCAGAAGCAGCAGGCCGAGGCCGAGGAAGCCGCCGAAAAGCGGCACGCGCGAGACGGCCTTGAGCACGCTGTCGTCCGTGGTGCGCAGGCCGATCCAGTCGCTGCCGGACGCGGCGCCGGCCGAGCGCACCGGCACAATGGAGGGCAGCGTCACATCGCTGCCAAGGGCCGTGGATGACGCCAGCCGGCGCACGCTGCCGCCGGTGGCTTCCGCCGGCGCCTTCAGCCGGTTTTCGGTGGAGATGACATCGGCGAACTCCGGTGCGTTGACCGGTCCGACATGGGCGAGCGCGGTCAGGTCGCCATTGGCGACCTGATAGAGGCCGATCTCGCTTGTCTCGACACTGCCGAGGAAGACGCCGGGCTCGGATTTCGCGAGCTTGACGGTCAAGGTCTTGCCGGACGGGGTGATGATCTGGGCGGGGCCGGGGTCGTCGGCCATCGTCTGGCGACGGATTTCCAGCACCATGCCGCGACCGTCGGCGGTCAGCCGCTCCTCCTCGAGTTCGGGCTCCTTCATCAGCCAGTGCGCGATGCGCCGATAGAGCTGGACATGCGGGCCGCCACCTTCGAAGCCGCGCGCCCACAGCCAGCCCTGATCGGACAGAAGCATGCCTACGCGGCCTTCACCCTTGCGGTCGAGCAACAGAAGGGGCCGGTTGTCGGCGCCCTTCATCACCACCTCGCCTTCCGGGTTCTGCACGCCGATGGTGCGGAACCAGCGGCTCCAGCGCGGCGGCTCGGCGGCCGAGCCATCCAGCCCACGTGTCACCGGATGGCGCTGGCCAAGATCGGTGAGACGTGGATAGAAGGCCTTATCTACAACCTCACCGGTCGGCATCGCCGGCAGGGCCGACATCAGCGGCGTGCGCGCGATCGAGCTTTCGCCGGCATATTCGGGGCCAGCCGCGATCAGCAGCGCGCCGCCCTTTTCGACATATTCGGAGATGTAGTCGTAATAGAGAATCGGCAGCACGTCGCGGTGCTGGTAGCGGTCGAAGATGATGAGGTCGAAATCCTTGATCTTCTCGACGAACAGCTCGCGGGTCGGGAAGGCGATCAGCGACAATTCGTTGATCGGCGTGCCGTCCTGCTTTTCCGGTGGCCGCAGAATGGTGAAATGCACGAGATCGACCGAGGCGTCGGATTTCAACAGATTGCGCCAGGTGCGCTCGCCGGCATGCGGCTCGCCGGAGACGAGCAGCACACGCAGGTTCTCGCGGATACCGTCGATGAGCGCGATGGCGCGGTTGTTGGTGTCGGTCAGTTCGCCCGGCTCGCGGTCGATGGCGAGTTCGACGATGTTGCGGCCGGCACCGGGAATGGTCACTTGCAGCGGCATGGCCTGGCCGACGGCGGCATGCTCGACCGCGACCTGCTCGCCATTGACCGAGACGCGCACGTCGACCGGACCGGTCTCCTTCTCGGTCGAGATGACGCGGTAGGTCATGTCGAGCGGCTTGCCGACAAGGCCGAAGCGCGGCGCGTTCTCGAAGCGGATGCGGCGATCCTTCTCGTGGTCGTTGCCGGTGACCAGGGCATGCAGCGGGGCGTTGAAATCGGGGACGCCCGGGGGGGCGTCATGCACCTCGCCATCGGTGATCATGATGGCGCCGCCGATGCGCGAGGGAGGCACGTCGCGGAAGGCGCCCTCGAGCGCGCCGAATAGCCGCGTTTCGGTGCGCTCTTCGGCGGCTTCGGATTTACCCGCCTCGACGACGCGCACGTCGAACTGCTTGAAGCGGCCAAGACGCTGCTGCAGCCCCGCCAGCGCCTCGTCGGTTTGTTTGGTGCGGTCGCCGATATCCTGGCTCTGGCTGCGGTCGACAACGAGGGCGACAACGCTTTTCAGTGGCTCGCGCTCCTCGTTGAGGAACACCGGGTTGAACAGGGCGGCGGCGAGCGCCATCAAAGCGATGAAGCGAAAGACCGAGCCGCGCTGGCGAAACCACAGGCCAACGAGCCCCAGCAGCGCCAGCGGCACCAGCGCCAAGACCAGCCAGGGCCAGGAGATCAGCGGTTCGAAGGAGATAGACCAGTTCATTCCTTACCCTCCCATTTGGGAGGGTCGATCCGCGGAGGTGCAATAAAAGACATCATCTTACTGCCCCAGCCGTTCGAGCAGTATCGGCACATGCACCTGGTCGGATTTGTAGTTGCCGGTCAGCATGTACATCATGATGTTGACGCCGGCGCGCAGCGCGTAGATGCGCTGCATCGGGTCCGCCGGCACGGTCGGCAGCAGCGGGTCGCCATTCTCGTCGACCGCCCAGGCGCCGGCGAAATCATTGGCGGTGATCATGATCGGCGAGACGCCGTCGCCGGTCCGCACCGGCCGGTTCTCGGCGTTGCTGGCGTCGAGCGAGGCCTCGACCCACAATGGACCGCCGGCGAAGCGGCCGGGAAATTCGGGCAGAATGAAGAAGGATTTGGTCAGCACGTGGTCCGACGGCACCGGCTCCAGCGGCGGCACGTTGAGGCTGCCGAGGATGTCGCGCAGCCGCTCCGTCGCCGGGCTGGTTGAATCGGCGCCGATGCCGTTGGCGAACTGGTCGCGCGTATCGAACAGCACCGTGCCGCCTTGCTGCATATAGGCGTCGATGCGGGCGATCGCGGCCTGGCTCGGCATCGGCGCGGCCGGATCGATCGGCCAGTAGATCAGCGGGTAGAACGACAGTTCGTCCTTCGAGATGTCGACGCCGGCCGGCTCGCCCGGTTCCAGTGCCGTCTTCTCGACCAGGAAGCGGGTCAGGCCTTCGAGCCCGGCGCGGCTGATCGAATCGTCGCCCGGCACGCCGGTCAGCACATAGGCGATGCGGGTCTTCGAAATCGCCTCTATTGCAACCTCGTCGCCCGGCTTGGCGTCATCGGCGCGGGCAAGATCGGCATGGCCGAACAAGCCACCGAGCGCAATCAGGATCGCCGCGGTCGTTGTTACGGCACCGGCGCGGCGCGGCCGGCGGGTAAACAGGCCGCCTATCCAGAACACCGCCAGCGTGTCGAGCAGCATCAGCACCAGGGCAGCCGCGACCAGCGCGCCTTTCAAATTGCGCGATTCGTCAAAGGCATACTGGATCGAGGTCACCGGGACCGTGATTTGCGGGCGCGCCAGGGGCGCAAACGTGCTGTCGGCTTCAAGCAGATTGTGGGCAAACACACCCGTCTCGGAACCATAGAGCCCGGGCGGGTTCTCGAAGGTCACTGGCAACGCGCCGGCGCCCGGAACCAGCGGCCGCGCGTCCGGCGTCGGCGGCACCAGCGAGCCGTCGGCCGCAATCATGCGATAGGGCGCCAGCGAGGTGGCGGCGGCTTCGGCATTGGCGATCGCCGCGCCCTGGTTGCGCGACAGTTGCACGATGCGGCGCAGCATCTCGACGAAGCTGCCCGAGATCGGCAGGTTCGACCAGGTCGCCTCGGGCGTGACATGGAACAGCACCAGCGTGCCCTTGCCCTTCTTCAGCCCGGTGACCAGCGGCGTGCCGTCGGCAAGCGCGGCCCAGGTGCGCTCGACGATGTCGGGCGTCGGCTCGGCCAGCACCTGCCTGCTGACGGTGACCTCGGTCGGCGGGGCAAGATCGGCGAACGGGCCGGCCTTGGGGAATTCGGTGACCGGCTGCGGCGACGTCCATGACAGCGCGCCGCCAAGCGAACGTTCGCCGGTGCGCAGGCGGACCGGCAGCAGATCGTCGTCATTGCCGGAGGCGGCTAGCCGCGAACCGGCGAAACGCACCAGCGTGCCGCCATTGTCGACCCAGTCGACCAGTCTTTGCCGGACCTGTGCGGGAATGGTGCCGATGTCGGCCATGATGATCATCGCCGGCTTCTGGTCGAGGATCTGCGGGATGGCGTCGGCGAGGTCGGCGCTGGAGGGTTCGACCAGATCGGCGAAGGGCTGCAGCGCGCGCCTGATGTAGTAGAGCGGCGACAAAAGCGGCTGCGCCTGGTCGGCCTCGGCCTGCGACAACAGTCCGACGCGGCGGCGCTTGGAGCTTTCATCGAGGACGCGCACCGCGCCGGCCTGGCGCTCGCCGTCGAGCGCGATCGAGGCGAAGTCGTTGCGCAGCTCGAACGGCACCGCCATGGTGCCGTTGGCGGTGGTTTCGCCCGGCGAGAAGGTCAGCGTCGCATCGGCGATGCGGCGACCCTTATCGTCGAAGGCGCCGGCGGTGACCTGCGCCGGGGCAGGATCGCCCGGCGCGCGAATGGCGGTCAGCGCAAAGCCGTCGACCTGGTTGTCGGCGGCGGTCAGGCCGGTCAGCGACAGCCTGTCGGCGGTTGCCCAAACGACACGGGCGGCATTTTTCGACAAAAGCGTGTTGAAGGCGGCTTCGTCGCCTTTTGCCGCAAGGCCGTCGGCAAGCACGGCGACACTGGCGCCGGGCAAGGTCTCCAGCACGCCGGCGACGCGGGCATAGACGGCGGGCCGGTCGGTCGGGATCGGCCGCGGCTTGGCGGCGCGCAGCCGGTCGAGCGCGGCGGCGGCATCGAACGGGCCGATCTCCGCATTGGCTTTTTCCGCGGTGAAGGCGATGACGACAGGCACGCCGTTCGAGCCGGCATCGGCGATCAGCCGCTCGGCGGTGGCGACGCGCTTGCCCCAATCGGCGGCACTTGCCCAGTCATTGTCGATGACCAGGGCCAGGGCAGCACCCTCGGCCGGCAGCTTTTCGCGCGGGTTGAAGACCGGATCGGCCAATGCGGCGACTATGAGCGCCGCCATCAGCAGCCTGAGCAGCGTCAGCCACCACGGGCTCTGCTGCGGCGTCTCCTCGCGCTTCAGAACGCGCGCCAGGATCTTCAGCGGCGGGAAGATCTCGGTCTGCGGCTTGGGCGGTGTCAGCCGCAACAGCCACCAGATCACCGGCAGCGCCAGCAGGCCCCACAGCACCATGGGGGCGCCAAAGGAGAGCGGCAGCCAGCTCATGCGACGGCCTTTCCGGCACGACCGCCACCAGCGGTCGGCCCGACAGAGGGGCCATCGGCGGTCATCGCCATGTGCAGGCGCACCAGCGCATCGGACGCCAGCCGATCGGTGTGGTTGAGGGTAAAGCTCCAGCCGAGGCGCTTGCACCAGGCGGCCAATTCGTGACGGCGAGCGGTGTAGAGCAGGCGATACTCATCGCCCAGCATTTCGGCGCGGCCGGCGGTCAGCTTGTCGCCGGTCTCGGGGTCGGTGAATTCGGTGCGGCCGGCATAGGGGAAGGTTTCCTCGGCCGGGTCGGCAACCTCGATCAGATGAGCGCGCACGCCGTGGCGGGCTAGAACGTCGAGCCAGGCCATCGTCTCCTCGACGGGATCGAGGAAGTCGCTGACAATGACGATGTCGCAGAAGCGGCGGATGTCGGAAAGATCGGGTTTTGCCGGCAAATCGCCGGCATGCATGAGCTGGGCGGCGATGCGCTCGGCGCCGTTGCGGGCGGTAAACGGATCGGTAAGGCCGGGCCAGGCGATGCGCTCGCCGCTGCGCGACAACAATTCGGCCATGGCCAGCGCCAGCACCAGCGCGCGCGATTGCTTGGAAACGCTGGCGCCGGTCGATTTATAGAGCATCGACGGCGAGGGGTCGGCCCACAGCCAGACCGTATGGGCGGCTTCCCATTCGCGGTCGCGCACATAGGTATGATCGTCGCGCGCCGAGCGGCGCCAGTCGATGCGTGAGGAATCGCCTTCGACATAGGGCCGGAACTGCCAGAAATTCTCGCCGATGCCGCGCTTGCGGCGGCCGTGCCAGCCGGCGATCACCGTGTTGACGATGCGCCGCGCCTCGACCAGCAGGTCCGGAACCAGCGAAGCCCGCAACCGGCCACGGGCGAGCGCGTCGCGCGTCGCTGCCGGAGCCTGGACCTCGCCAATACGCGCCATCAGATACCTTTGGCCAGTTTCGCCACCACGTCGCGCACGCTGGTGCCTTCGGCACGGGCGGCGAAGGTCAGCGCCATGCGGTGCTGCAGCACCGGCTCGGCCAGCGCGCGGACATCGTCGATCGACGGTGCCAGCCGTCCATCGTAGAGCGCGCGCGCCCTTGTGCACAGCATCAGTGCCTGGCTGGCGCGTGGGCCGGGGCCCCAGGCGACGTGCTTGTCGGTCTCGGCATTGCCTTGGCCCGGACGCGCCGAGCGCACCAGCGTCAGGATCGCCTCGACGACGCTTTCGGGCACCGGCATGCGGCGGATGAGTGTCTGGATTTCCTTCAGCCGCGCCGGCTGCAATACGTTCTGGGCTTTGGCGTCCTCGACGCCGGTCGTTTCCAGCAGAATGCGGCGCTCGGCCTCGATTTCGGGATAGAGGATATCGACCTGCATCAGAAAGCGGTCGAGCTGGGCCTCGGGCAGCGGATAGGTGCCTTCCTGCTCCAGCGGGTTCTGCGTCGCCAGCACGTGGAAAGGCGCCGGCAGGTCGTAGCGGCCGCCGGCAATGGTGACGTGGTACTCCTGCATCGCCTGCAGCAGCGCAGACTGGGTGCGCGGCGATGCGCGGTTGATCTCGTCGGCCATGAGCAGCTGGGCGAAGATCGGGCCGGAAATGAAGCGGAAGGAGCGCTTGCCGGTCTCGTCCTGCTCCATCACCTCGGAGCCAAGGATATCGGACGGCATCAGGTCGGGGGTGAACTGGATGCGGCGCGAATTGAGGCCGAGCACGATGCCCAGAGTTTCGACCAGCTTGGTCTTGGCGAGGCCCGGCACGCCGACCAGCAGCGCATGGCCGCCGGCCAGCAGCGCCACCAGCGTGCGCTCGACGACGCTCTCCTGGCCGAAAATGACCCGGCCGACCCCGTCGCGGATCCTGGAGATGTCGGCCAGCGCCTTCTCGGCCTCGGCGATCATGTCCGTTTCGCTGATCGGGCTTTCCTTGACCATTACGCTCATGCCGCATCGATCCTTGTGGTTGGAAATACCTGCCTGCAGCATACCATGACTGCCGCGATTCGGCCTCGCCTGGTGTCCGCATTAGAATTTAAATCACAGACTTAGGCTGACAAGCGGAACAACAGTGACTATTTCGTGACCATGACGGGACCCTTGGAACATCGTGAAGAAAGCCTGACGACCGCCACCGAGGCGCGCGGTCTCGAGGCGCTGATCTCCCGCGCGGCCCGCGCCGGCAAGGGTGCGGCACCCGTCGAGCGCTGGAATCCCGACTTCTGCGGCGATCTCGACATGGAGATCAGGGCCGACGGCACCTGGTTCTATCTGGGCACGCCGATCGGGCGCATGCCGCTGGTGCAGCTTTTCTCCTCGGTGCTGCGCAAGGATGCCGACGGCAGGACCTATCTGGTGACACCGGTGGAGCGGGTCGGCATCCGCGTCGCCGATGCGCCGTTCATTGCCGTCGAAATGGATGTTTCTGGCGACGGCGATGCGCAGGTCATCACCTTCCGAACCAATGTCGGCGACGTCGTCGAGGCCGGGCCGGAGCGGCCGCTGCGTTTCGTCGACGAGAACGGGACTGGCGGGCTGAAGCCCTATGTGCTGGTGCGCGGCCGGCTGGAGGCCTTGGTGGCGCGGCCGGTGATGTATGAGTTGGTCGGCCATGGCGAGGAGGTCGAGATCGGCGGCAAGACCATGTTCGCGGTGCGCTCGAAAAAGGCTGTGTTCCCAATCATGCCGGCGGATCAGTTGAAGCGGCTGAGCGCGTGATGGACCAGGTGTCTCCGACGCCTTTCTCATCCGCGGATTTTCGCGCGCGATTTGCCGCGCAGCCGGATGCGCATGCCGGCGACGACTATGGCGACCATCGCTTCAACCCCGATCACCCACGCCTCAACCAGGGCAAGGCGCTGCGCGACGCCGCGGTGCTGATCCCGGTGGTCGATCATGAGGGCGATGCGACGGTTCTTTTGACCAAACGGGCCGAAAAGCTGCGCAACCATTCGGGGCAGGTGGCCTTTCCCGGCGGCACCATCGATCCGGCCGATCCAAGCCCGGAGGCGGCGGCGCTGCGCGAGACCTTCGAGGAGATCGGCCTTGGCCAGGATGGCATCGAGGTCATCGGCCGCATGCCAGACTATGTCGCCGGCAGCGGCTACCGCATCGCGCCGGTGCTCGGCATCGTGCGGCCGGGTTTCCAGCTGACGCTCAACGCCGACGAGGTCGATGCCGCCTTCGAAGTGCCGCTGCGCTTCCTGATGGACCCGGCCAATCACAAGCGCGACAGCCGCATATGGAACGATCTCGAATGGTTCTTCTACGACATGCCCTATGGCGACCGGCGCATCTGGGGCGTCACCGCCGGCATCATCCGTACCCTCTATGAAAGGCTCTATGCGTGAGTGTCACGATCGCGGGCAGGGCCGACTGGCTCGGCGACAAGCATCTGCAGCGCCTGTTGGCCGCACTGAGCGAGGGCGATGAAGAGGCGCGTGTCGCGGGCGGCGCCGTGCGCAACACGCTGATGGGCCAGCCGGTCGCCGACATCGACATCGCCACCACGTGTTTGCCTGGGGAAACCGTTCGTCGCGCCGAGGCGGCAGGTTTCAAGGCGGTGCCGACCGGCATCGAGCACGGCACGATCACGGTTGTCGCCGGCGGCAAGCCCTATGAGGTCACCACGTTGCGAGCCGACATCGAGACTGACGGGCGACGGGCCAAAGTGTCGTTCGGGCGCGACTGGAAGCTTGACGCCGAGCGGCGCGATTTCACCATCAACGCGCTCTATGCCGAAGCCGATGGCCGGGTTGTCGACCTGGTCGGCGGCATTGCCGACATCGAGGCACGCCGGCTGCGCTTCATCGGCGATGCGGAAGCGCGCATCCGTGAGGACTATCTGCGCATCCTTCGTTTCTTCCGCTTCTTCGCCTGGTATGGCGATGGCCGGCCCGATGCCGATGGGTTGAAAGCCTGTGCCCGGCTGAAGGAAGGTCTTGCACAGCTTTCGGCCGAGCGCATCTGGTCTGAATTGAAGAAGCTTTTGTCGGCGCCTGATCCCTCACGGGCGCTGCTCTGGATGCGGCAGGCTGGCGTCTTGACCGCCGCGCTGCCGGCGAGCGAGAAATGGGGCATCGATGCCATCCATGGGCTGACCAAGGCCGAGAAGGAACTGGGCTGGGCGCCCGACCCGCTGCTGCGGCTGGAAGCGATCGTGCCGCCGGATGCCGCACGCATGAAGACACTCGCCGAGCGGCTCAGATTTTCGATCGCCGAAGCGGATCGCCTGCGCCACTGGGCGCTTGCCACCGCTGTCGAGCCGAAGACGACCGAGGGCGAACTGGCGAAAAGGCTCTATCGCGGCCATCGGCAGGGATTTGTCGACCGCTTGCGCCTGTCGCTGGCTGCCGCCCGTGTGCGTGCTGTTGACGACAATGACGCGCTGCTTGAAGCCGGCGGCTTCTCGCGCCTGCTGGCCTTCGCGCTCAAATGGGAAAAACCGATGTTCCCGCTGAAAGGCGCCGATCTGACGGCGCGCGGCGCAACGCCAGGACCGAAGCTGGGCGAAATCCTCAAGAACCTCGAGGCGGAATGGATCGAAGCGGGATTTGCGCCCGATCGCGCCGCACTGCTTGATCGCGCCGCGAAGGCACTGGAGAGCTAGCCCGGATATCTCACACTGTCTTTTGGCGTAGGTCTGAAGCGGGGATTTTGCGAGCGCGTGAGTTGCAGGCAAGGGCTGT
>NZ_JAMYLL010000022.1:0-84956 GCF_040318045.1 Mesorhizobium sp. M1338
CAATCCGAGCCGACCAAGAGACCGATCCTCCCTCAATCAGATGGCCTTCATATATGAATAGATTTCCCCGGACAGCCCTGCCGTTCACGGGGAGAAATGCCCGGCAGGGCAATGAGGGGCGGCGCCTACTTCGACGCTTGGTGATCTGCCCAAAAATTGGAAACTGTCGTTAGACTGAAGCGATTGCCCTGAGACCAGCGGCTTGCCCGTTGACAGCATTTAAGTTGTAGGATGATATGTATAAGCATACACACCTGCAACAAAGCCGGCCCGACAATGACCATCCACGGCATCTCGCCCGACATTCTCGCAGCACTGGAGCGCGTCCTGGGACAGAGCGGCGTGGCCGCCGATGCCGCTGGCATGGAAAAGTATCTCGGGGACTGGTCCGGCGATCATCATGGCGGCGCCCTTGCCGTGCTGAAGCCGGCCTCGGTCGCCGAGGTTCAGGCCACTGTCCAGCTGTGCGGCACGCTCGGGCTGGCGATGATTCCGCAAGGCGGCAACACCGGGCTTGTCGCCGGCGCAATCGATATCGGCACGAGCCGAGGCGCGGCGGTCATCAGCCTGGAGCGGTTGAACAGGATCCGCCTCGTCGACGCCGACAATTTCATCCTGCAGGCTGATGGCGGCTGCATCCTGCAGCACATCAAGGATGCCGCCGAAGATCGGGATTGCGTGTTTCCGCTAGCGCTCGGCGCCCAGGGAAGCTGCCAGATCGGCGGCAACGCGGCGAGCAATGCCGGTGGCGTCAACGTACTGCGCTACGGAATGACCCGTGACCTCATTATCGGCCTGGAAGTGGTGCTGCCGGACGGCGAGCTGTGGAGCGGCTTTTCCGGCCTGCGCAAGGACAATCGCGGCTACGACCTGAAGCAGCTTTTCATCGGCAGCGAAGGAACGCTGGGCATCATCACCGGTGTCGAAGTCAAGCTGTTTCCGAAACCCGGCCGCATCGAGACGGCTTATCTGGGCCTTCCCTCGTTCGAAGCGGCCATCGCGCTGTTCCGGCAGGCCCGGCGCGGATGCTCGGACCTGATATCCGCCTTCGAGATCATCGGCTCGGAATGCGTGGAGCTTGCGCATCTGGTCGACCCGACCGTCGTCGCCCCGGTCGCCGCCCCCGTTCATGTGCTGATCGAACTGTCGTCGAGCACAGCCGTCGACCTGCGCACGCTGCTGGTCGATTTCCTGGCCGGCGCAATGGAAAACCAACTCGTCGCCGATGCCGTCCTGGCCGAGAGCAGCGCACAGGCCAGGGCTTTCTGGGCGATTCGCGAAGGGCTGGTCGAGGGGCAAGCCAAGCGTGGCTATCACGTGCGCACCGATCTTTCGGTGCGTATCTCCGATATTCCCACGCTGATCGCCGATGCCCGGCGGTTTGTTACGCGGGAGCATCCGGGCTGGGTTTCCCAGGCCTATGGCCATGCCGGCGACGGCAACGTCCATTTCAACGTGCTGCCGCCGCTTGGCCTTGCCGAGCCCGACGCGCGTGCCAGGGGCGCCGACATCACGGCCGGGCTGTACGAGGTCATCAATGCCCTTGGCGGCTCGATCAGCGCCGAGCACGGCATCGGCCGCACTCGCCAGCGCGTCTACTGGACGGGAATGTCTCCCGTCCACCGTCGGCTCGTCAGCGCGCTAAAGAATGCCATCGACCCTAGTGGGCTGATGAACCCCGGCTGCCTCTTTCCCGCGACGGAGACCTTGTCATGAAACAACGACTGGCTGCCATCGGCACTGTCGAGGCATTGCCGCGCCGGGTCGCGGCGTTCCTCAGCCGCGAGATCGAATCAGGCGACCTCAATCCGGGCAGTTTGCTGCCGACAGAACAGCAGCTCTCGGAGAAATTCGGCGTCAGCCGAAACGTGGTGCGCGAGGCGATCGCGCAATTGCGCGCCGATGGCATGGTGGAAGCGCGACAAGGCATCGGCTCCTTCGTGTTGGCACCGGAGCAGCGGGCAACGATCCGCATCGACCGCGAGGCGCTGAAGGAAGGGCAGAATATGGAGCGGCTCTTCGAGCTGCGCTGCATTCTCGAGGCCGAGTCGGCCGCGCTTGCCGCCGAGCGGCGCGAGCAGGAGCATCTCGACGCCATCAAGGCTGCGCTCGACCGCATGAGCGGCGAGGAGCGCTGGGAAGACGGCAGCATCGACGCCGATCTTCTGTTTCATCGCGAAATCGCCCGGGCGACAGGCAACAGCTACATCCACACCTTCATTTCCTTCGTCTGCGAACAGATTCGCCGCTCGATCTACTACGCGCGACAAACCAACCCGTTGCACGACCTGGTGGAAGTCAATGTCGGCGAGCATGTGCGCATCTATGAGGCGCTGGTCGCCGGCGACCCGGCAGAAGCCGAGGCGGCGATGCGCGCGCATATCATCGGCGCCGCCAATCGTGTCGGCGTCAGGCTGCCGACGTCGCGTGGCCAGCGCGCCGACGGAGGGAAATAGCCATGTCGCTCGGAACCGCATACCGGATTTCGGACGTATGTCTGCTTGTCGAGGACATCGAGCGAACGCTGGCATTCTATGTCGACAAGCTCGGCTTCCGCCTGCGCCGGCGCGCCGAAGGCTTTGCCGACTTCCATGGCGAGGGCGTGACGCTTGCCGCCTGGGAGATCGACCATATCAGCCAGCATACCGGCGTCTCGAAGCTGCGTTCGCCGCGCCACGCGCACAAGGTCTGCGTCGCGGTCAAGCTCGACGCACCCGGCGAGATCGACCGCCTGTATTCCGAGCTGACCGCCAAGGGCGTGCCCTTCCAGGGTCCGCCCGAGGATTACGTCTGGAACGCGCGCTGCGCCTATTTCACCGACCCGGACGACACGCTCTGGGAACTCTACGCCTGGCTCGACGGCGGCCCCGGCGACTACCACGACGAACAGCCGTAGACGACACCGCGCCAAGGGAACGGCGCGCAAGGAAGAGACAGACAAGTCTTGCAACAGGAGCGAAAAATGAGTGGGAACAATCATTACAACGTGAATCGCCGCAGCTTGATGAAATCCGGCCTGGCGGCCGCGGCCGCGGCCGCCGCATCGGCCGGCATGCAACTGGTGCTGACCCCCGGCGCGAAGGCGGCCGGAAAGGTCGTCATCCAGTATGACTGGCTGATGTCCAACGGCCAGATCGGCGACATTGCCGCCGTCGTCAACGGCTACTTCAAGGACGCCGGGCTCGACGTGGAATTCAGCCCGGGCGGCCCCAACGCCTCGACCGTGCCGCCGGTGATCTCGGGTGCGGCACAGCTCGGCCAGTTCTCCGAAACGCCGCAGCTTTTCGCGGCTCGCGCCAGCGGCGTACCGGTCAAGATCATCGCTTGCGGCTTCCGCACCGGCCCTTACGCCTTCACCTCGAAGGCGGCAAATCCGATCCGCGACATCGCCGACCTCAAGGGCAAGAAGATCGGCATCCAACCGACCGCGCGTTTCGTCATCGACGAGATCCTGGCCAAGAACGGCATGAGCCCGTCCGACGTCACCGTCGTCAATGTCGGCTTCGACAAAGGGCCGCTGGTGCGTGGCGATGTCGATGCGATCGGCGGTTGGATCACCAACACGCAGGCATTGAGCGTCGTCGGCGATGACCGCATCGACCTTCTGGTGCGCGATCTCGGCCTGAATTCCTACGCGGACGTCTACTTCGCCACCGACGCCGCAATCGAAAAGGATCCGGACACGCTGGCGAAATTCATCGGCGCCGTCGCCAAGGGCTGGGGCTGGGTGCACGCCAACCCGCAGGACGCCGTGAAGAAAATGGTCGCCGCCTATCCCGAAATGGACCTCGGCTGGGAAGAGAAGACCATCAACCTCGTGCTGAAACTCTCCTTCGATGCGGCAACCGCCAAGGATGGCTGGGGGACGTTCGACCCGGCATCGATCGAGGAGCAATTGGCACTGCTGGACAAGGTTGGGCAGTATCCGAACGGCCGGCCAGCCACCGCCGACGTCCACACCACCAAGATCCTCGAACTTTCGGCCACCGAGCGGCCGAAGCTCGACGCACCCGCCGCCTGATGGCGAGCGCGATCGAAGCCAGCAGGCTGGATGTCGGCTATGACGGCCGCCAGGCGGCCGTCAAAGTGCTCTCCGGCCTCGACCTCAGCGTCGAGACCGGATCCTTCCTGTCGATCCTTGGGCCTTCCGGCTGCGGCAAGTCGACCTTGCTCCGGGTGGTTGCCGACCTGCTCGATCCGCTCGGCGGCACGATCAGCGTGCTCGGCGACACGCCTCATGCTGTCCGGTCGCGCCGCGATGTCGGCTTCGTCTTCCAGGACTCGACCTTGCTGCCCTGGCGCACGGTGCGCGACAATGTGCGTCTGCCGCTTGGCGTCGGGCAAGGCAGCCTGACCCGCAAAATCGAGGACCGCAGTGACGAATTGCTCGATCTGATGGGGCTTGCCGGCTTCGGTGAGCGCCTGCCGCACCAGCTTTCCGGCGGCCAGCGCCAGCGCGTGGCGATCGCCCGAGCATTGCTTGGACAACCAAAACTGCTGCTGATGGACGAACCGTTCGGGGCACTCGACGAGATCACCCGCGACCGCCTCAACGACGAGCTGCTTGCTTTGTGGCGGCGCACGGGCACGACGATCCTGTTCGTCACCCATTCGATCGCCGAAGCCGCCTATCTCGGTGAGCGGGTCATCGTTCTGGCCGCCAATCCGGGGCGACTGGTCAAAGACCTGGACATGCGGCCGCTCAAGCAGGAGGGCAACCGCTGCTCGCGTGAGGACCCGTCAATCGTCGCCGCCATGGCCGACCTGCGCACCGCGCTGGAGCGCGCGTCGTGAGGCCGGCGCCGCTGTCTCCGCAGTTGGCAATCGCCCTGCCCGTTCTCGGCGCGGCGTCGCTGCTTGTCACCTGGCAGTATCTGCTGCCGCTTCTCGGCGTGCCGGCCTATATCGTGCCGACGCCGACGGCGATATCAGGCGTCTTCCAGAAGAATTTCGCGTTGCTCATCGACAATCTCAGGCCGACGCTGATCGAGGCGCTGGCCGGCTTCGTCATCGGCAATCTGGCTGCCGTCCTGCTGGCTGTCGTGTTCGTGCACAACCGCATCCTTCAGGCAGCCTATTTTCCGATCGTGCTGTTCTTCAACACCATTCCGATCCTGGCGCTGTCGCCGATCATCATCCTGATCTTCGGGCTCGGCATGACGCCGAAGATCGTCATCGCGGCGGTGATCTGTTTCTTTCCGACGCTGGTGAACATGATCCGTGGCCTGGATTCGGCCAGCGATAACGAGCACGAGCTATTTCGGGTGCTGTCGGCGACACGCTGGGAGATATTTTGGGACCTGCGCCTGCCGCGTGCGCTGCCGATGCTGTTCTCCTCACTCAGGATCGCCTCGGCGACGGCGGTCATCGGCGCCATCGTCGGTGAATGGATCGGCTCGGACAAGGGCCTCGGCGCGCTGATTATCCAGGCGAGCTTCAACTACCAGTCGGACCGGCTTTACGCGGCGATCGTTTTGTCATCGTGCCTGTCGATCGCGCTGTTTTGTGCCGTGGTGATGGTTGAGCGCCGGGTCATCAAATACTGAGCCGGCGAGCTGTTTTTTGCCGATCCGTGCTCTACGGCGCCGTGCGCAGGCAAACCGCCTGCCGTAGCCTCATCCTCAGGATTTGACGTGGATCTCCCGCGGGAACTTGGTCAGCGTCTCATTGCCGGTTTCGGTGACCAGGATGGTCTCGCTGATCTCGATGCCCCAGCCGTCCATCCACATGCCGAGGATGGAATGAACGACGTTGCCTGATTCGAGCACCGTCTTGTCGCCCGGCCTGAGGCTGATCGTGTGTTCGCCCCAATCCGGCGGATAGGCGACGCCGATGGAATAGCCGATGCGCGACTCTTTCTTCAGTCCATGGCGCTGGATGACCTTGCGCCAGACGCCCTCGACGGCTTCGGCTGATGTTCCCGGCCTGACCGCGTCGAGCACCGCATCCATGCCCTCGATCACCGCTTTTGCCGTATCCGAGACCTTTGTCGGCGTTTTGCCCAGTTGCAGGGTTCTTGCCAGTCCGGCGGCATAGCGGCGGCAGACGCCAGCGAGTTCCAAGGCAATCGTCTCGTTTTCGCCAAACCGCCTGTCGCTCCACATTATGTGCGGCGCGGAAGCATTCTCGCCACCGAGAATTGTCGGCGGAAGCGCGGTGATATCACCCGCGAAGTCAGGGCTGCCGGCGATCTGCGCCGCCTGGATGGCGGCGATGGCATCGCATTCGCGAACTCCCGGCGCGATCACCTCGAAGGCCCGCGTGACCGCCGCTTCGGCCAGGGTCGATGCCTTGCGCAAATAGGCGATCTCGGGCGGCGATTTGACCGCGCGGATCCAGTTCACCAACAGATCGGCATCTTGCCATTTCGCATTGGGAAGTCCGGCGACAAGCCGGGCATGTGCTTTCGGGGAGAAATAGTAGGCTTCGAGTTCGATGCCGATAGCGCGGTTCCCCCAGCCCTTCGCCACGATCCAGTTCGCGATCCAGTCCATCGGATGACGATCGACACGCTGAACGTGACCCTCCGGGAAGCCAACCACGTTCTCGGGCTTCATCCAGGCTGTCAGAAGACCGCCGGCCGCATCCATGGCGCGCCCGATCCAGACCGGCTCGACCTCCTCGATTGGAACGAGCACGACCTGGGGCGTGTAGAATGACCAGCCATCATAGCCGGTGATGTAATGCTGGTTGGCAACGTCGTTGACAACAAGGAGCTCGAGACCGCGCTTGGCCATCTCGGCGCGGATCTTGCGAAGCCGCTGTTGGTACTCGTCGCGGGCAAACGGCAATTCGATCATCCTTGCTCCATGCTTTGTCGGATCAACGGTCGCGGGTTCGCCCACCTTTGAGACGCTTTCGACATGGCGGCAATCGGCCAGCGTGGCGCGTGAGCAGGTCCTGAACCGGGTTACGTTTCGATTTATTTTTGAATTCCATTTGACTGAATAAATAACAGGTGCGAAGCTACCACCTCCTAAGGGCGCAAATCATGGCACTGCGGGGGACCAATCAGGAGTTCGGGCGGCCGTACAACCGGCGCATCGTGCTTGAGTCGATCCGCCTGCATGGGCCGATCGCTCGTGGCGAGATTGCCCGGCGCGTCGGCCTCACCGTCCAGACGGTGTCCACCATCGTTCGCGAACTGGAAGAACAGGGCTACATCCTGTCGCTGCGCGAAGAACCGAAGGGGCGCGGCCTGCCACCGGCGACCCTACGGATCAACCCCGAGGGCGGCTATGCCGTCGGCACTCACATCACCCCGCTCGGTATCAGTGCCGCCTTGATCAATCTGAGCGGCGACGTGATCGAGAGCACTTACCGCGAGGCGCCGAACGCGACGCCGGACCACGCCTTCGACCTCATCGCGACGATGGTGAATGAATTGACCGGACTGCGGGCTGGAGGACGGGTTCTCGGCGTCGGCATGGCCCTGCCCGGCCCGTTCGATGTCGAATCCATGAGTTTTGTCGGTCCGACCACCATGACCGGCTGGAAGGATGTGGCGCTGGGTGAGCGGCTGGCGGCTTCCACCGGGCTGCCGGCCTTCTTTGAAACCGACATGGCGGCCGCGGCCATGGGCGAGCGCCTCTACGGCCTCGGCGCGCAGTTTTCCGAATATTACTATCTCTATTTCGGCGTCGGCCTTGGCGGCGTCATGGTTCATGACGGCTCCGCGTTGCGCGGCGCCTGGGGCAATGCCGGCGAGATCGGGCACATTCCCGTCGTTCCCGGTGGCGAGGCCTGCCCGTGCGGCAACAGCGGTTGTCTCGAAAGATACCTCTCGCTCGAGGCGCTCCGGCGCTGGAACGGCAGCGAGGCCGAATGGGTGGCCGAAGTCGCACCGATCTTTCACAATGCCGTCGCCGTCATCGAGAACCTGTTCGACCCTGAAACGGTCATCCTTGGCGGGCTGGCGTCCACCGATCTGCTCGAAATGCTGGCTGGTTCGGCCGGAGGCCTGCACAACTCCGTTTCCGCACGGAAGGACCGCACGACGCCTCGAATCCTCGTCGCGCGCGGCGGGCAACATTCGGTGTTGCGCGGCGCCGCCGCCCTTGCGGTTTCTGGGGTGCTGTCACCGCGCTTCGGGCAGATGTTTGCTGCCGAACGCGAACGCGAGCGCGACCTTATCAAAGGCAGGGAGATTGCGGCATGAACGAACCCCTGCTGGTGCTCGACAACGTCACCAAGAATTATGGCGCTATCGAAGCGCTCAAGGGGATCAGCTTCTCGATCGGCAAGGGCGAGGTCGTGGCGCTGCTCGGCGACAACGGCGCCGGCAAATCGACGCTGGTCAAGATCATCGCCGGCGGACTGGAGCCGACCTCGGGCCGCATGCTGTTCGAGGGCAAGGAGTTCCTTGCCCGGTCGCCCGCCGAGGCCGAGGCGGCGGGCATCGAGACCGTCTACCAGGACCTGTCGCTGTGCACCAATGTCGACGTCGTCGCCAATTTCTTCATGGGCCGCGAGATCACCAGGAAGGTTCTTGGCATTCCCGTGCTCGACGAGCGCGCCATGGAAGCCGTCGTCGGAAAGGCGCTGGCCAGTGCCGGCACCCGCATTCCCTCGCTGCGCACCAATGTCGAGCACCTTTCGGGCGGCCAGCGGCAGGCCATCGAGCTCAACCGCTTCGTGCACTGGGGCGGCAAGCTGGTGCTGCTCGATGAACCGTTCGCAGCGCTTGGCGTCGAACAGACGCGGCGCGGCCTCGACATGATCCGCCAGGTGGCGAACCAGGGCATCGGCGTCGTCATCATCACTCATATCATGCAGCAGGCCTTCCAGGTCGCCGACCGGATCGTGGTGATCCGGCAAGGCGTCGTGGCGGGTGATGTCGCACGCAACAAAACAAGTCCCGATGCGGTGATCAACATGATCACCGGAGAGACGCTTGCCGGTGCCGGACCGACAGGCTGAGGGACAAAAGAGGGGTCCGGCGTAAAAGAGGAGCGAACGACATGAAGCGAATACTTCTTGCTGTCTTCGGTATCCTTGCACTGGCCTTTGCCACGCTCACGCCGGCATTCGCCCAGTCCAAGGGTATCGTCTACTATATGGTGCCGACCCTGCTGGACGAGTTCCAGACCGGCTCGGTGAGCGCGCTGGAGCTGTTCCTGAAGCAGACCGGCTACGAGATGAAGACGCTGAACGCCGACAACAAGACCGACGCCCAGCAATCGCAGATGAACGACGTCATCGCGCTGAAACCGGCGGCCATCATCCTGGCGGCGGTCGACTTCAATGCGCTGAAACCGTCCATCGAGGCCGCCCGCGCAGCCGGCATCCCGGTGGTCGAGTTCGACCGCCAGATCACGTCGACACCGTCCGACTTCACCTCTGTCGCCGGAACGGTCGAGATCGGCTACGTCGCCGCCGAGCAGGCCGAGAAGCTGCTGAAAGCCAAGAACGGCTCGGTGAAGGGCAAGATACTGCAGGTGCTCGGTGACCCCGGTGACCCCTACACGCTCGACATCCAGAAGGGCTTTGAAGAGAAGATGAAGGCGTTTCCGGACGTCAAGATCATCTCGCTTCCGGCCATGCAGTGGGAAGCCAGCAATGCCGGCACCATCGTTGCCGACCAGATGCTGGCGAACCCCGACATCGACCTGATCTTCAGCCATGCCGCGCACCTTTCGGTCGCTGCCGTCGCCTCGCTCGAGGCCGCCGGCAAGAAGCCGGGCGACGTCATGCTGATGAGCTCGAACGGCGCTCCGGTCGGCCTCGACCTGATCCGCAAGGGCTGGCTCAACGTCGAAGTCGAGCAGCCGCTCTACGCGCAGGCCGCGGCCGTCGCCATGTTCATGGACAAGATCGCCAAGAAGGAAGAGATCAAGCCCGGCGAGTATGAGGTGCTTGGCCTGAAATCGACCGTGACCAAGGAAGCCTGGGGCCCGAACATCAAGATCCCTGGTGCCGCCATCACCAAGGAGAACGTCGACAACCCGGCCTTCTGGGGCAACCAGAAGCCGCCGACGGACACCGTCAAGTCGGTCGACTAGTCATCCGAAAGCGCTCCGGGCCGTGGCGGCCCGGAGCCTGCCCTTTCACAACGCCGCGTCCGAAAGGACGCCGTGGCGAATTTGAATCCGCGCCTGGACCAGACGAAATCGAATTGATTTCGCGGGGCATGCGCCAACCGGATCAGCCCATGAACCCGCGCACACGCAAAGCCCTGGAGTTCGTTCTCGACAACCTCGTCTGGTTCATGCTGCTGTTCGTGCTGGTGGTCTTTTCCATCTTTGTTCCGAACTATTTCCAGCTCGGCATCTTCGCCAACATCATCGAGGCTTCCAGCGTGCTCGGCGTCATGTCGATCGGCCTGGCGCTGGTCATCATCGCCGGTCACATGGACCTGTCGGTCGAATCCGTGGCAGCGCTCAGCGCCATGGCGGTCGGCATCCTGTTCTGCTCGTCGGGCATCGGCATGGGCGTGAAATTGCATCCGGAATGGCTGATGGTTCCGGTTTCGCTGTTCGTTGCGCTGGCCGTCGGCGGCATCATCGGCGCCTTCAACGGCTACCTGGTGGTCAAGGTGAAGATGAGCGCCTTCATCATCACGCTGGCGTCCTACATCTGGGTGCGCGGCCTCGTGCTGGTGATTTCGGGCGGCCGCTCGGCACAGGATCTTGCGCCGGCCATCCGCTGGTTCGGCATCCAGCGCCTGATCGGCCTGCCGCTGACCGCCTGGATCGCGGTCGCCTGTTTCGTCGTCTTTTCGCTGATCATGGCCAAGACGCCGTTTGGTCGGCATCTCGTGATGATCGGCGGCAACGAGACCGCAACCTTCCGTGCCGGCATCCGCGTCAACCGCAATCTCGTCATCGCCTTCGTACTCGCCGGCGCCATCGCCGGCCTTGCCGGCTGGCTGCTGGCGATCCGCACCTCGGGCGCCACCGCCAATCTCGGCGTCGGCCTGCTGTTCAACGCCTTCGCCGCCGTCGTCATCGGCGGCGTCAGCCTGAAAGGCGGCGTCGGCACCCTGCCCGGCGTCTATGCCGGCGTGCTTTTGCTCTCGGCCATCAACACGGCGATCAACCTGATGGGCCTGCCGGCCAACTTCACCCAGGTCATCCACGGCCTGCTGGTGCTGGCCGCCGTGCTGCTCGACGCTTTCAAGCAAACCATCCGCCAAAGACTCGCATGACAGGACGGCTCGCATGACCGGACGACTGAAAGACAAGGTGGCGCTGATCATCGGCAGCGCCCGCGGCATCGGCAAGGGCATCGCCCTGCGCTTTGCCGAGGAAGGTGCAAAGCTTGTGCTCGCCGACACCGAGGTCGAGGCGGGGCAAGCGACCGCGCACGAACTCGGCGTCCCTTTCATCCGCACCGACATCTCGCAAATGAGCGACGCCGAGGCCGCCGTGGCGCTGGCGCTAAAGCACCATGGCCGCCTCGACATCATCGTGCAGAATGCCGGCATCTATCCCTGGCAGCTGATCGAGCACACCAGCGCCGACGACTGGGACCGTGTCATGGCGGTCAATCTGCGCGGCACCTTCAATGCCAGCCGCGCGGCCCTGGTGCCGATGAAAGCGCAAGGCTTTGGCCGCATGCTCTACACCTCGTCCATCACCGGCCCGCACGTCACCAGCCCGGGCCATGGCCATTATTCGGCCAGCAAGGCCGGGATCAACGGCTTCATCCGTGCGGCGGCGCTGGAATTTTCCGGCTACGGCGTCACCGTCAACGGCGTCGAGCCCGGCAACATCCTGACCGAGGCGATCGAGCTGCATCGTGGCGCCGCCTATATCAAGAACATGGAGGACTCCATCCCGCTCGGCCGCCTCGGCAGCCCGCGCGACGTGGCCAACGCCTTCCTGTTCCTCGCCTCCGACGATGCCAGCTACATCACCGGCACGACCATCGTCGTCGATGGCGGGCAGTTGCTGCCGGAAGGCAATGATTTTCGGCTCTTGCCGCCGCGATCACCGCAGGAATGACGATGGACTGCTGAGTCTCCTGACGAGGAACGGGAATGAGAGCTGTAACTTCAAGTGGCAGACTTATCGCCCGCGCACTAGTTGTCAAATATCCCCAAAGTTGCAGTGGAACAACTTCGCATCTCAAAGGTTGTTCATCAAGTGCTGACCAACGGGGATATTTGGGAATGACCGACGAAATCAGAACCAGTCATATTTACCAGCGGACTCATGCTTTGGCAGAGGACGGCGTCCACCACTCGCCT
This sequence comes from Mesorhizobium sp. M1338, assembly GCF_040318045.1. Taxonomy (NCBI): domain Bacteria; kingdom Pseudomonadati; phylum Pseudomonadota; class Alphaproteobacteria; order Hyphomicrobiales; family Phyllobacteriaceae; genus Mesorhizobium; species Mesorhizobium sp. M1338. Next base: position 12,191 of record NZ_JAMYLL010000022.1, read on the forward strand.
GCCGAGATCGTTGCCACATTGCTGGCCGAGGGCTATCCGGAAGCAGCCGAGCTGTTGAACTCCAAAAACATCCATGCCGACCTGCGCCGGGTTTGCGATGCCGCGGCTGATGGACAGCCAGCCACTCCGCACCGCGCGCTTCGCCATTGACGCGGGCCGTGGATGGATTGTGTGATTGGAATGGTGGGCGATGACGGGCTCGAACCGCCGACATCTTCGGTGTAAACGAAGCGCTCTACCAACTGAGCTAATCGCCCGCTCCGGGCCGGACCTTTAAGCGGTCGGGATCGGCTTCGCAAGGCCAAATGAATGTGGGACACCCTGGTTGGACGCCGGTTTTGCCAACAAAACGCCGGCTGTCAAAAAACCTTCTCCTGTTTGCTGTTATGCTGTCCTGTCGCGCTTGACACCCGGTGGCGAACCCCTTATCCAGCGCCCAACGACGAACACGGCTGACACGTGTTCGCCATGCGCGGGTGTAGCTCAGTTGGTTAGAGTGCCGGCCTGTCACGCCGGAGGTCGCGGGTTCGAGCCCCGTCACTCGCGCCATTTAACTTGCTGATAGTTAAATGGTTTTCGCGCTAAGTGGGCTTTGGCCTTGTCAGGCAATCGGACCATGTAAGCAGGCTGCGAAGAATTCGCGGACGACTGCAGCCGCTTGAAGCGCGCGCCCCCTAGATGCGCGCAGCGCCATTCTCCCGGCTGCCAAAATGCCGTGCCGGTGATGCAGCCGGTCGATCGTCACTTGGCCTTTGGTCTGATCCGAAGCCTACCTCGATGATTCCGACCAGTGCGCGAACAAATTCAACCATATCGTTTGCCGTAATGGCGGCCTTGTCGGGACTTTGCCCAATGCGTTCGGCGGCTGCGCAACATGACAGGCGGATGAGATCGTAGTGTGAATCCCTTTCATCCTCCGGCATCGCCGCTAATTTCATGGCTCGGCGATGAATCAATCGCAGCAATTGTTCGAGAGCTGCTCCGACACTCATGCGTTTGCTCCGCATTGGTCGACCGTCCCACCGGAAACGTCGACGAGGAGGTGTTTCCCCCATCCCCCGTGATGTGGAAGGCTGCATCACGGCTGTTAATATATTGTTTATTGCTAATATAATGACGCTCCGCGGAGCTGTCCTGCCACCGGGAGCACTCGATCTCGCCAGCAAGCTCGTCCTGGGCCTCGCTATCGGCCTGGGCGTTGGCCTTGGAATGGCAATCGCGGGCTAGGCGGTTTGGCGCATTTAGACACACGGTGGCGGAAGCCTATCCGTGGATTGGTCTTGACCGATTTCTCATTGGACTCGGATTTACGGGCCAAGATGGCGACATCAGACGGGGCTCCGCCTCCAGAATATGGCTACCACCAAGCGCTCTTTGACAATCTTGCCATGCGCTGCCCTAACCTCATCCCCTCGCCAGCAGCGCCTCGACCTCCTGCAGCGTCGGCATCGACGGCGCGGTTCCTGGTCGCGTCACTGAAATTCCGGCGACCGCACAAGCAAAGCGCACGGCTTGCAGCGGCTCCACACCTCGCGAAAGGGCCGCGGCCAGCCCGCCATTGAAGGCATCCCCTGCCCCGGTGGTTTCGACCACCGGGGCAGCGCTGATGGCGGGAACATGGTCGGAGCGGTCCTTCGAGTGCAAAAGCGCGCCCTTGTCACCCAGTGTGACGATGACCGTGCCGACGCCCTTTTCAAGCAGACTGTCCGCGGCGCGGCGCGCCTCATCGACCGAGGAGACCTTCATCCCGGTCAGTTCCTCCGTCTCGGTCTCGTTGGGCGTGAGATAGTCGCAGAGCGTGTAGATGCGGTCGGGAAGCTTTGCCGCCGGGGCCGGGTTGAGGATCGTCGTCACCCCTGCCCCACGCGCGATCTCCAGCGCCCGCATGGCTGCTTCGATCGGCTGTTCGAGCTGGGTGACAAAGACGCCGGCACCGCCGATCAACCCGGCATTGGCTTCGATATCGGCCGGCGAGATCAGCATGGCGGCACCGGGGCTGACGATGATGGCGTTGTTGCCGGTCGTCTCCTCGACGAAGATGTAGGCGGCACCGGTATAGCTTTCCGGCGTGTCGATGACGGCATTCTTGACGCCCGCCCGCGCCCAGGTCTGCCTGGCCATGTCGGCGAAGGGGTCGACGCCGAGGCGGGTGAGGAAGGTGACGTCGGCGCCAAGCCTGCCGGCGGCGACCGCCTGATTCGAGCCCTTGCCGCCCGGACCCAGCGTGAAGGATGTACCGAGGAGGGTTTCCCCCATGCGCGGCTGCCGTTGTGCCCTGTAGGCGGTGTCGGCGACGAAGACGCCCAATATGACGACCGGCTTGCCCGAAGCCATGCCGCTACTCCGCATCCGGCGGAACGACGCCCTTGCGGAAGGCGAAGCAGCCATAGAAGCGGCGCTCGCCGGTCTGGATGACGCAATAGGCTTGTTTGGCGCGCTCGTAGAAGGCATAGCGCTCGACCGCTATCATCGGCCACGACTTGCCCTCGGCCGCGTCGACTTCCTTCTGCACTTCCTTCTGCACGGGCGGAATCTCATCCGGCTTGCCGACGATTTCCATGCGCGCGGCCGAGTCGTCGACGAACGTGTCCAGCGGGTAGAGCGACAGCACCGCCTTTGCAACCTCGGCGGCCGACGCATCGATGCGCAGCAGGCGGCCGAGCGCGGTCTGGCGCGCCACCGAATCGGACGGAAAATTGGTGTCGGCGATGATCAAATCATCGCCATGGCCCATTGCCCGCAATGCCTGCAGCACGTCGGCATTGAGCAGCGGGTTGATGCCTTTGAGCATGATATTCCTCGTGAAGTCCGGTTGAGATCAGAGACGCTTGCCGGTCTCGGCGTCGAAAAGGTGGACCTGGTCGAGCCGCGGCTTCAGGGTGAGCGTGTCGCCCGGCTTGAAGTCGTGGCGCTCGCGAAACAGCGCCACCATCTCGCCTTCGCCGAAGCGCAGGAAGACCAGCGTTTCCGAGCCGGTCGGCTCAACCACCGAAATCTTCGCCGGCACGCCATCGGGATGAATTTCGAGATGCTCCGGCCGCACGCCATAGACGATGGCCTGGCCGTCCTGTGCGGCATTGTCCGATGCAACCGGGAACAGCGTACCCGCGATGTCGACACCCGGCTTGGCGCCCTTGCGCATGACGCCCTTGAGCAGGTTCATCGAAGGCGAACCGATGAAGCCGGCGACAAACAGATTGGCCGGCCGGTCGAACAGTTCCAGCGGCGCGCCGACCTGCTCGATGCGACCGTCGCGCATGACGACGATCTTGTCGGCCATGGTCATGGCCTCGATCTGGTCGTGGGTGACGTAGATGGTGGTGGTCTTCAGCCGCTGGTGCAGTTCCTTGATCTCGGTGCGCATCTGCACGCGCAGCTTGGCGTCGAGATTGGAGAGCGGCTCGTCGAACAGGAACACCTGCGGATTGCGCACGATGGCGCGGCCCATCGCCACGCGCTGGCGCTGGCCGCCGGAAAGCTGGCGGGGATAGCGCTTCAGATAGGGATTGAGGTCGAGGATGTCGGCGGCGCGCTTGACCCGCTCGGCGACCACGGCCGGATCGGTTTTCCGCAGCTTGAGCGCAAAGGCCATGTTCTGCTCAACCGTCTTGTGTGGATAGAGCGCATAGTTCTGGAACACCATGGCGATGTCGCGCTTGGCCGGCGGCAGATGATTGACGATACGGTCGCCGATGGCGATCGTGCCGGCGGAGACGGTTTCCAGCCCGGCCACCATCCTGAGCAGCGTGGACTTGCCGCAACCCGAAGGGCCAACCAGCACCACGAACTGTCCGTCCGATATGTCGACGCTGACTTCGTGCAGAACCTTGACGGTTCCGAATGCCTTGGCCACCTTGCTGATCGCGACTTGCGCCATATCTCCCCCGTCGGTTCCATTAACCGTAGGCGCAGAAGCTAACCAACGCGACCGGTCAGGGCAAGTCGGTCTCTTATAGATAAAAACCCGTTCTCGTTGACACGGCGTTTGGTTGTGAGAATAGTGGCAGGCGCTGGTCAAAATGTCGGTACCCGATCCGCAATCGGAACTTCAATCGACGCAGGGTGGGGTCCTGCTAATTCGTTTCCGAACCGGGAGCATCGTTGGCGCTCCAGCGTCCGACAGTTGGTCAATTTATTCACACTGAAGTTCTGGGAGGAATAGGCGATGAGAACAGGTCTTTACGAGAAACTGGTTCGTGCCGGCGCCACAAGGCGTGACATATTGAAGGGTGCGGCCAGCATGGCCGCGATTGCAGCCGCATCGGGCGCCGGGCTCGGCGCCTTGACGCGCCCGGCTTCCGCCGCAAGCGAACTTCGCTCCAAAATCCTGCAGATTCCCGGCGTCGGCAAAGGCCAGCCGACGGATGCTGATTTCCAGAAGGTCGGTGAACTCTGCCTCGAGGCCACCAAGGCCAACGTGAAGGAAGGCGAATTCGCCGGCGTCGAGCTGACCTTCATGGGTCTCAACAACCAGAACCTGCATAATGTTCTGTTCCGCGGCTTTCTAAAGCCATGGGAGGCCTATACCGGCGCCAAGATCAGCTGGATCGACCTGGCGCAGGCCGATTACAATCCGCGCCTGCAGCAGGCTATTGCCACGAACACCATCGACTTCGATATCGTCGAGATGGGCGCGCCCTTCGAAGGCGACGTCTGCGGTAAGGGCCTGACCTCCGAGATGCCGGACTGGGTCAGGAAGCAGATCGATATGGATGACATTGTTGCCTATCTGAAGCCGCCGGTCGGCACCTGGAATGGCAAGCAATATCGCGTGACCGTCGACGGCGACACGCACAACTTCAACTACCGCACCGATGTGTTCTCCGACTCTGATCTGGCAGCAGCCTGGAAAGCCGATAGCGGCGACAAGGCAGGCCTGACGGAATGGGGCGTGCCGAAGACCTGGCAGCAGGTGCAGGCCGTGACCAAGTTCCTCAAGGGCAAGCAGATGAAGGGCCAGGACGTCTACGGCTACCTCGACGCGCCCAAGCCATGGGGTGGATTCGGCTTCTACTTCCTCGGCAGCCGTGCCAGTGCCTATGCCAAGCACCCTGATGACAAGGCGTGGCTGTTCGACGCCGATACAATGAAGCCGCGCGTCAACAACCCGGCCTGGGTGCGGGCGATCCAGGACGTGATCGACGCGCTGCCTTCCGAACCGCAGGATCAAATCAATGCCGACCCGAACCAGACCTGTTTCTCCCAATTCCTGGGCGGCACTGGTTCGATGCTGGCTTGGTGGGGAGACGCTGGCTCGAATGCGAAGACTAGCGACTCCTCGGTCGTCGGCGATGTCACCGGCTTCTCGATCCTGCCGGGCTCGGACGATGTCTACAACTCCAAGACAGGCAAATGGGACAAGCTCGCCAGCGGCCCGAACTATGCGCCGAACTGCGCCTATCTCGGCTGGGGCGTCTATGTCATGGCCCGCGTCGACAGCGACGAGAAGAAGAAGAAGGCGGCATGGTCCGCCGCTGCCCATCTCGGCGGCAAGGACCTGTCACTCTGGTGCGCCGCATATCCGTCGGGCTTCCAGCCCTACCGCAATTCCCACTTCGATATTCCGGAATGGGTGGCTGCCGGCTATGACGAGGCCTTCATCACCTCGTATCTCAAGTCGGAAGCCGACAGCTACAACCATCCGAACGCGGCGATCGAGCCACGCATCCCCGGCATCTTCCAATACTACAGCGCCGCCGAGGACATTCTGGCCAACACCTTCGCCGGCAAGATGAAGGCGCAGGAAGGCGCCGACGCGATCGCGGCGGCCTGGGAGAAGCTGACCGACCAGATCGGCCGCGACAACCAGGTCAAGCTCTACAAGGCTTCGCTCGGCATGTAGGCTGGCCTATGAACCGTGGTCCGGCGGAAACGCCGGACCATTTTAGACCGGCTCCGGCTCCTTGAGAGCCTTCAAACGGGCGAGATTTGTGGCAGACCAGACTTCGACCGCAAACCAGTGGCCGGCAGACGCCGGCACTTCCGATCTGATTTCTCCAGGCCGCAAACGGCTCGGCTGGGTCCTGATGGCCGTTGCAACGCTCGGCCTGCTGGCGACGATCGTGATGGAAATCCTCTACAAGGGCAGCGCCGATACGATCGGCTTCGAGACCTGGCGCCCCGTCGTCTACGCCTATGTGCTGTGGGGCGTGGCTATCGGCATCGGCCAGGTGATGACGCGGGGCGAGGACGGCCAGCGTGCCCTGTTCCTGCTGCCGGCGCTGCTGTTCACCATAGCCATGGTGATCTTCCCGACGCTGTTCGGTTTCTACATCGCGCTCACCGACTGGAACCTCAGTTCCTTCAGTGGCCGCAGGTTCAATGGGCTCGACAATTTCTGGCAGATGCTGGGCGATCCCTACTACCGCAATGCGCTGGTCAACATGGTGCTCTATGTGCTGGCGGTAGCGGTCGAGTATGTCATTGCCTTCGGCCTGGCGCTGCTGCTTAACGCACAGATCGGGGCACGAAAATTCTTCCGCGTCGTTTTCCTGTTGCCGCTGATGCTATCGCCGGTCGCCGTGTCGTGGATGATCGGCAAGTCGCTGATGGAATACCGGTTCGGGCCGGCGGCGACGCTGGCGCGCCATCTCGGCTGGGAGAATCCGGCCTTCTTCAGCGACCCGATCATCGCGCGCATCGCAATTATGGTGCTGGATGCCTGGACGTTCATTCCGTTCATGATGATCATGCTGCTGGCCGGCTTGCAGGCGATGTCGCGCGAGGTGCTGGAGGCCGCGCGGGTCGACGGAGCCAATGTGTGGCAGACCTTCTGGCAGGTCACCTTCCCGCTGATGCTGCCGGTGTCGGTGACGGCGGTGATCCTGCGGATCATCTTCAAGCTGAAGCTTGCCGACATCATCATTACGGTGACATCGGGCGGCCCGGGCGGCGCTACCGATTCCGTGTCGAGCTTCATCTACCGCGAATACCGCGACCGCTCGAATGTCGGCTACGGAACCATGCTGGCGATGGCCTATCTGGTGATCATCATCGTGTTCGTCACGTGGCTGTTGAAATTCGCCAACCGTTTTGTCCGCAATGTGAATTGAAGCAGGATGGGTCAATTGAAGCAAGATCGGGTGAATTGAGCTAAGATGAGTGTTCAGACCACCGAATATGTCGCCTCGGAGATCCGGTCGCCGGCGAGCTTCCTCGTCAGCCGCGTTTTCATCTATGGGGCGCTGGCCTTCTGGGCGTTCATCTGCCTGTTCCCGATCTACTGGACGATCACGACCTCGTTCAAGACCGCGGTGGACGTCACCCAGGGCCATCTCATCCCCTTCGTCGACTTCCAGCCGGACTGGAAGGGCTGGCGTTCGCTCGGCCTGTCGCCGGACTCGATCTTCCAGACCTCGACGGTGCGCGACGAGTTCCTCAAGCGCTTCATGAATTCGGTGATCACCTCGGTCGGCGCGTCGAGCCTCGCCATCGTCATCGGCAGCCTCGCCGCCTACGGGCTCACCCGCTACCGCTATCATTTCGCCTGGTTCAAGAACGAAGACATCTCGTTCTTCTTCCTGTCACAGTTGATCCTGCCGCCGGTGGTGCTGGCGCTGCCTTTCCTGGTGCTCTACCGGGAGGTCGGCCTGCTCGACACGCGCGTCGGGCTGATCCTGCTCTACACGCTGATGGTGCTGCCGATCGTCATCTGGATCATGCGCGACCAGTTCAACTCGATACCCGTGGAGCTTGAGGAAGCCGCACTCGTCGACGGGCTGTCGATCTGGGGGGCGTTCTTCCGCATCGTCATGCCGATCGCGCTGCCCGGCATGGTGGCTGCCTTCATCCTGGCGATGGTGCTGTGCTGGAACGAGTATTTCTTCGCCGCCCTTTTGACCTCGACCGACGCCAAGACAATTCCGGTCATGGTGGCGAGCCAGACCGGCTCGCAAGGCATCAACTGGTGGTCGATGGCGGCGCTTGCCACGGCGGCCATCGCGCCTCTCGCCGTCATAGGCATTGCGCTCGAGCGCTATCTGATCATGGGCATGACCGCTGGAGCGGTCAAATAGCGGCGCCTTGTGGGAGAAGGAAGAACCGCGCTAACTCCTCAAGATCGTGCGCAGGTGATCCATGATCATGGCGACGCCCCTTTGACCGAGTTCCGCCGAAGCATCGCTGGCACTCGCCGTGTACCAGCTTTTGTTGTCTTCGAAGCGACCCGCATCGACAGCCTCCGGGCATAGCGCCAGCATCAGCGAGGTCTCGCCGATGCCGGCATGATCGAACGGGTACTTGCCGTTCATGTCGGGCGACATCAGCGGATGCACCTGCACCCAGTTGAAGAAATTATCGCCCTCGGCGTGCTCGGCATAGTAGCCGGCCATCGCCTCCGAGCCCCACCAGCCCTCGCCGCGCTCCTTCTCGAGGAAGCGGAAGATCGCCTGGCGGCCGGCGGTCTTGAACGCCAGATCGGTCGGCATGCCGGCGGCGAAATTCTCGGTCTGATGGTGGATGATGGCGTGGATGTTGCGAAAGCCGATGCGCAGCAAGCTGTAGAACAGCTCCTCGCCGAACGGCGCCAGCGCATTGCCGCCGACCTGCACCGAGCCGCTGCCTTCCGGCGGCGCCACCGCATAGCTCGCAGCACCGTAATAGAAGGGCGGCAGGATGACGATGTCCCTCTCCTTTTCGAACAGCTCCAGCGTCTTGATGACGGCCAGCGTGTCCATGCCGACGGCCATGTGCTCGCCATGGTATTCGAGCACGCCGAGCGGCAGGGCGACCGGCCAATTCTCGGCGATCGCCCTGCGGATCTGGTGTGGCAGCATCAATTCGTAGCGCATGATCTATTCCATGTTGGTGTGGCGGGCACGCATCGCGTCAGGCGACGCGCCGATCAAATCCTTGAGCTTCAGCACCATCACCTCGAACAGCAGGAACAGCGCGCCCTCGAACATCGAGCCCATCGGCAGGACCGATGTCTTCCGCGCCCCCTGATCGTTGGCCATGGTCTGCGCGGGAATGAGCAGCGTGAAATCGGCGCGCTTCGCCGCGCTGCTTTCGGCTTGGGCGGTCAGCAGCAGGTTGGTCGAGCCTGCATCGTGCGCGACCTGCATGAGGGTCAGCACGGTCGAGGTCTCTCCCGGCCCCGAACTGGCCAGGAAGACATCGCCCGATCCCAAGGGCGGCGTGTTCATGTCGCCGACCACCGAGACCGGCAGGCCGAGATGATAGAGCCGCATGGCAAAACCCTTGACCTGCAAGGCCTCGCGCCCGCAGCCATAGACGACGATCCGAGGGGCGCCGGCCAGCATCTTGCAGGCAGCATCGATCCGGTGCTCGTCGACGCGCGCCAGCACGCCGCCGAGTTCGGCTAGCGCGGTCTCGAACAGGCCTTTGCTCTTGTCGCTCACCGCAAACCTGCCATCGAAAAACACCCTGGGATTTGCCGCCCTTGTCGCCACGAACAGCTTGATTTCGTTCATGCTAGCAACCGCGAAAATGCGTGTCCAACGCCGCGCGGCGCTTTTGCCAAGCCACAGGCATGATAGTGTCATTTCAGACAAATCAAGCGAGGCAAACGGCAGGATATGAAGACACGGCATTTCGACCGCATCGGCAATGGCGGCATCAGTTTCACCGAACTCGGCTTCGGTACGGCGCCGCTCGGCAATCTCTATCGTGCCGTCTCGGACGAGGATGCCAATGCCACGCTGGACGCCGCCTGGGCGACCGGCTGCCGCTACTACGACACCGCGCCGCTCTACGGGCTTGGCCTGTCGGAAACGCGGCTCAACCCTTTCCTGCGCGGCAAGAAGCGCGACGACTATGTGCTGTCGAGCAAGGTCGGCCGCATCATGCGCGCCTGCCCGCCGGAAGAGCGCACCGGCATCGGCAAGTTCTTCGACACGCCGTCGCGCCGCGAGGTGTACGACTACAGCTATGACGGCGTCATGCGCTCGTTCGAAGCCTCGCTGGAGCGCCTCGGCGTCGACCGTATCGATATCCTGTTCGTGCACGATGTCGACATCTTCACCCATGGCAGCAAGGAAGCGTCCGACCGGCGCATCGAGGAATTCATGCGCTCGGGCTACTACGGCTTGCTCTCGCTCCGCGACCAGGGCGTCATCAAGGCGTTCGGCGGCGGCATCAATGAGTGGCAGGTTGCGCAGACGCTGGCCGAGCGTGGCGACTTCGACCTGTTCCTGCTTGCCGGGCGCTATACGCTGCTGGAGCAGGAGGCGCTGACATCCTTCCTGCCGCTCTGCCAGGCACGCGGCATCGGCATCGTTCTCGGCGGGCCCTACAACTCCGGCATCCTCGCAACGGGACCGAAGCCCGGCGCTTACTACAACTATTCCGAAGCGCCGAAGGACATCCTCGACCGGGTCGCCGGTATCGAAAGCGTCTGCAAGCGCCATGGCGTGCGGCTGATCGAGGCCGCCCTGCAATTCCCGCTGCTGCACCCGTCGGTCGTCTCGGTGATCCCCGGCGGCCAACGGCCGAGCGAGGTCGAGAGCAACCGCTCGCTGCTCGATGCGAAACTACCCGCGGCGCTTTGGGCAGATCTCAAGAAGCAAGGCCTCATGCGACCCGAGGCGCCGACCGCATGACCGGCCGCCATTCGCTTCGGCGTCCGGCACAAAAATGAAAAGCCGGGCAAGCCCGGCTTTTCTGGTCGCATGTACCTGTGTAGGGCACAAAAATGAAAAGCCGGGCAAGCCCGGCTTTTCTGGTCTCTGAAAAGAAAAAAGGCGCTTAGTTGACTGCGTCCTTGAGGCCTTTGCCGGCCGAGAACTTCGGCACGGTGCGCGCCGGGATCTGCACTTCGGCGCCGGTCTGAGGATTGCGGCCGGTCGACGCCGCACGCTTTGACACGGTGAAATTGCCAAAGCCGACAAGCCGGACATCGCCGCCCTTCTTCAGTTCGCCGCTGATCACGGAAAATACCGCATCGACCGCCGACTGCGCGTCACCCTTCGAAATGCTCGCGGCATCGGCGACAGCGGACACCAGTTCGTTCTTGTTCATAAAAATTCCCTTCCATGAGAACACCGGAACTATCGACTCATCCGGCAGGAAACGGACTTTAGAAAGAAGCGTTGCCGCAACCAAGTCGAAAAGGCAGGAAAAAAGCGGAAAAAGCCCGGAAATGCTGGGTTTTTCACATGAAAAAGCCGGGCGCTGGGCCCGGCTCTCTGTTTGTGCACTGCAACCTTGGCGAAAACCAACGCATGGCCCCGAAAACCGCGGTCGGTTTTCGGAAAGGACCATGCGCAAGTCCAGGTATTAGAGCGTCCTCCGCGCGTCCAGGTAGGCGCGCGACGCTCTAATGCGCAAGCGTCTTTCCGGCATCGTCCGTGGTGTCGGTCGTGGCCGGAGGATTGACCGGTTCGACCCATTCGATCGGCTCCGGCATACGTACCAGCGCGTGGCGCAACACCTCACCGACCCGTGCGACCGGAATGATCTCCATGCCGTTCTTCACGTTGTCCGGAATCTCCGCCAGATCCTTGGCGTTGTCTTCCGGGATCAGCACCTTCTTGATGCCGCCACGCAATGCGGCAAGCAGCTTCTCTTTCAGGCCGCCGATCGGCAGGACCCTGCCGCGCAGCGTGATCTCGCCGGTCATCGCCACATCCGCCTTGACCGGAATACCGGTCAGAACGGAGACGATTGCAGTCGCCATCGCCACGCCGGCCGACGGTCCGTCCTTGGGCGTCGCACCTTCCGGCACGTGCACGTGGATGTCGCGCTTGTCGAACAGCGGCGGCTCGACGCCGAAATCGATGGCACGGGAGCGGACATAGGAAGCCGCCGCCGAAATCGATTCCTTCATCACGTCGCGCAAATTGCCGGTCACCGTCATGCGGCCCTTGCCGGGCATCATGACACCTTCAATCGTGAGCAACTCGCCGCCGACTTCCGTCCAGGCGAGCCCGGTAACGACACCGACCTGATCGTCAGCCTCGACCTGGCCGAAGCGGAAGCGCGGAACACCGAGGTAGTCGGCGAGGTTCGCCGCCGTGATGTTCACCGTCTTCTTCTTCGTCTTCAGGATCTCGGTCACCGCCTTGCGGCCGAGCTTCATCAGCTCGCGCTCCAGACTCCTGACGCCCGCTTCACGGGTGTAGGTCTGGATGATGGCGCGGATCGCGTCCTCGCCGACGGAGAACTCCTTCGGCTGCAGGGCATGGTCGCGCACCACCTTCGGCATCAGGTGCCGCTTGGCGATCTCGATCTTCTCGTCCTCGGTGTAGCCGGCGATACGGATGATCTCCATGCGGTCCATCAAGGGCGCGGGGATGTTCAGCGTGTTCGCCGTCGTCACGAACATCACGCTCGACAGGTCGTATTCGACCTCGAGGTAATGGTCCATGAACGTCGAGTTCTGCTCGGGATCGAGCACCTCGAGCAGCGCCGATGACGGATCGCCACGGAAGTCCTGGCCCATCTTGTCGATCTCGTCGAGCAGGAAGAGCGGGTTGGACTTCTTCGCCTTCTTCATCGACTGGATGACCTTGCCGGGCATCGAGCCGATATAGGTGCGGCGATGGCCACGGATCTCGGCTTCGTCACGCACGCCGCCCAGCGCCATGCGGATGAATTCGCGACCGGTCGCTTTGGCGATCGACTTGCCGAGCGAGGTCTTGCCGACGCCGGGAGGGCCGACAAGGCACAGGATCGGCCCCTTCAGCTTCTTCTGGCGGCTTTGCACGGCAAGGTACTCGACGATGCGGTCCTTGACCTTGTCGAGGCCGAAATGATCGGTGTCGAGCACGTTCTGCGCGAAAGCCAGATCCTGCTTGACCTTGGAGTTCTTGCCCCACGGGATCGACAGGATCCAGTCGAGATAGTTGCGCACGACGGTCGATTCCGCCGACATCGGCGACATCGTCCTGAGCTTCTTCAACTCGGCTTCCGCCTTTTCGCGGGCCTCCTTGGAGAGCTTGGTCTTCTTGATGCGCGCCTCGATCTCGGCGGCTTCGTCGCGGCCGTCCTCGCCCTCGCCGAGCTCCTTCTGGATCGCCTTCATCTGCTCGTTGAGGTAGTATTCGCGCTGCGTCTTCTCCATCTGGCGTTTGACGCGCGAGCGGATGCGCTTCTCCACCTGCAGGACGGAGATTTCGGCCTCCATGAAGCCCATCGCCTTTTCCAGACGCTCCTTCACCGAGAGCGTGGCCAGCATTTCCTGCTTTTCAGGGATCTTGATGGCGAGATGCGAAGCGACCGTGTCGGCGAGCTTGGAATAGTCGTCGATCTGGCTGGCGGCACCCACCACTTCGGGCGAGATCTTCTTGTTCAGCTTGACGTAGTTCTCGAAGTCGGTGACGACGGAACGAGCCAGCGCCTCGACCTCGACCTCTTCCTCTTCCGGCTCGACCAGCGCCGAGGCACGGGCCTCGTGGAAGTCGGGACGGTCGGTGAACGAGACGATTTTCGCGCGCGAGGCGCCTTCGACCAGAACCTTGACGGTACCGTCGGGCAGCTTCAGCAATTGCAGCACATTGGCGAGCGTGCCGATGTCGAAGATGGCATCGGGCTCGGGATCGTCGTCGGCGGCATTCATCTGGGTGGCAAGCAGGATCTGCTTTTCCTGACCCATCACCTCTTCCAGCGCCTTGATCGATTTTTCACGCCCGACGAAGAGCGGAACGATCATATGCGGGAATACCACGATGTCGCGCAGTGGGAGGACCGCGAAGACGCCGTCGCTGGGTGCCTTGGATATTTTGGCCATTGTCCAACCTTTCATGTCGCGGCCGCCAATCAGCCAACCGCGAATCTTATATTAACGACCGGGGATCGTTCCGCCTACCACCGTTTGTGACGGGAGTTTTACAGCACAGAAATCGGGCACCACGGCCTTCTCCAATTAGTTGGATGCACGACCCACAAAGATCAAGGGGCGGGTACAAATCCGTACCTCCAACGTACCGCAAGTGACACATTTGCGACGCTAGGACCGGGCGCCCCCGCAAAACCCCGCGCGACAGCAAAACGGCGCCTTGCGGCGCCGTTTCAGAATTCCGCCGCGGGCTCATGTCAGGCGCTGACATTGCCCTTCTTTTCCTTCTGCTCGGAGTAGATGTAGAGCGGCCGGGCGCTGCCGGTCACCACCTCCTCCGAAATCACCACTTCGCGCACGCCTTCGAGCGCCGGAAGTTCGAACATCGTGTCGAGCAGGATCGCTTCCATGATCGAGCGCAGGCCGCGCGCGCCGGTCTTGCGATCGATGGCGCGCTTGGCAATCGCCGAAAGGGCGTTCTCGTGGAAGGTCAGGTCGACATTCTCCATCTCGAACAGCCGCTGGTACTGCTTGACCAGCGCGTTCTTCGGCTCGGTCAGGATCTGGATCAGCGCCGGCTCGTCAAGGTCTTCCAGCGTGGCCAGAACCGGCAGACGGCCGACAAACTCGGGGATCAGACCGAATTTCAAGAGATCCTCGGGCTCGACAAGGCGGAACACATCGCCGGTGCGGCGATCCTCGGGCGAAGCGACGACGGCGCCGAAGCCGATCGACGTCTTGCGGCCGCGATCCGAGATGATCTTGTCCAGACCGGCGAAGGCGCCGCCGCAGATGAACAGGATGTTGGCGGTGTCGACCTGCAGGAACTCCTGCTGCGGATGCTTCCGGCCGCCCTGCGGCGGTACGGAGGCAACGGTGCCTTCCATGATCTTCAAGAGCGCCTGCTGCACGCCCTCGCCCGACACATCGCGGGTGATCGAGGGGTTGTCCGACTTGCGCGAGATCTTGTCGATTTCGTCGATGTAGACGATGCCGCGCTGGGCCCGCTCGACATTGTAGTCGGCCGACTGCAACAGCTTGAGGATAATGTTTTCGACGTCCTCGCCGACATAACCGGCTTCGGTCAGCGTCGTCGCGTCAGCCATGGTGAAGGGCACGTCGATGATGCGGGCGAGCGTCTGCGCAAGCAGCGTCTTGCCGCAACCGGTCGGACCGATCAGCAGGATGTTGGACTTGGCCAGCTCGACATCGTTGTTCTTGCCGGCATGCGCGAGGCGCTTGTAGTGGTTGTGGACCGCCACCGACAGCACGCGCTTGGCGTAAGGCTGGCCGATGACGTAGTCGTCGAGAACCTTGAGGATCTCCTGCGGTGTCGGCACGCCCTCGCGCGACTTCACCATCGAGGTCTTGTTCTCCTCGCGGATGATGTCCATGCAGAGCTCGACGCACTCATCGCAGATGAAGACCGTCGGACCGGCGATCAGCTTGCGCACCTCGTGCTGGCTTTTGCCGCAAAACGAGCAGTAAAGCGTGTTCTTGGAATCGCCGCTGTTGTTGCCGACCTTGCTCATTTTCATGTCCTTTCATGGCCGCCCGCCGATGGTCTGGCTGAAAGGGCGCATATTCTATTTATCGCGGGAATCCGCCGCCGCCAGTGTGTCCCGGCTCCCGCAACGCTTCCGTACGAAACACAAATCAGAAAACGTGGCAACGATTCGCGACAACCCCGCATAAAGCTAAGCCGCCGAAACTCAACATAGGCTTAACGTAGGCAATCCTGTCCCCCGAGGGAACAGCCAATTGTGGCCGAAATGCCGCAAGACGCACCAAAAGCGCGTGATGGCGCCATCCAACTGCCAACTGGCCTTTATGCCACAGCGCTTTCTGCCGCTTCGCGCGACGAAATGACCTTGTCGATGAGGCCGAAATCCCTGGCTTCGTCGGCGGTCATGAAATGGTCGCGGTCGAGCGTCTTCTCGATCTCTTCGTAGCTCTTGCCGGTGTGCTTGACGTAGACCTCGTTAAGGCGACGCTTCAGCTTGATGATGTCCTGGGCATGGCGCTCGATGTCGGACGCCTGGCCCTGGAAGCCGCCGGAAGGCTGGTGAACCATGATGCGGGCGTTCGGCGTGGCAAAGCGCATGTCCTTGTGGCCGGCGGTCAGGAGCAGCGAGCCCATCGAGGCCGCCTGGCCGATGCAGAGCGTCGACACGGCCGGCTTGATGAACTGCATGGTGTCGTAGATCGCCATGCCCGAGGTGACGACGCCGCCCGGCGAATTGATGTAGAGGTTGATTTCCTTTTTCGGATTCTCGGCTTCGAGGAACAAAAGCTGCGCGCAGACCAGCGTCGCCATGCCGTCCTCGACCGGACCGGTGATGAAAATGATACGCTCCTTGAGGAGGCGCGAGAAAATGTCGTAGGCCCGCTCGCCGCGATTGGTCTGTTCGACCACCATCGGAACGAGGTTCATGTATGTTTCGACGGGGTTCTTCATCAGATATCTCTTATCTCGCGGTGGGATTCCGGCGCCGGGAATGCTGGCGGATCGGGCAGAATCGGTTCTGGATCGTTATTCCGTAAATAGGATGCCGGCTCATCCTTGTGCAAGGCCGACCCCTCCTAGCCATCTGGGTAAGTCGAATCAAGGTTACATTTCACGGGATTCATCGACCCGTGCCGCGATCGTTCGGCGGCGTCCTCACCATCGTAGCAATTTCTTAACCGCATCGCTTAACGAAATAAGGCAAATCCACTTTCCTCCGACATCTCTTCCCCTACAATCCAACGTTGAACCGTCATTGTGCCGTTCAACAGGGGGAGTGTCATGCCTGGGAAAACCGCATGCTTCACCATTGCCGGGCTGACCATGCTCGGCACGATTTCGCAGACGGCGGCCGGCGGCCGCGCCGTCGAATGCTATGAACCCGTCCGAACGCCTGATGTCTACGACACGGTCTATGAAGACGTGCTGGTCAGCCCACCCGGCCAGCAGGTCGTCGACTATGTCCCTGCCATCTACGGCACCCGCGAACGGGTGGTGATGACCGTTCCGGCACAGGTGACTTACGAGGTCGTGCCCGCCGTCACCCGCACCGTCTACCATACGGTCCGGGTCGATGGCGGCTATTCCTGGGAATGGCGCGTCATCCACGGCCGTAAGGTGCTGTGCAAGATCTGGCACAAGGCACGCTATGAGCGCGTCGCCGAAACCGTCGTAATCCAGCCGGAGCGCACGCGCCGTGTCGTCACCCCGGCACAGTACGACAGCATCGCCGAGGAGGTCCTGGTGCGGCCAGAGCAAAGGCGCATCATCGATGTTCCCGCCTCCTACCAGACCGTCGCGCGTCGCGTGCTGGTCCGCGAAGGCTCATCGGGCTGGCGGCGCGTGCATATTCCGAGGCATTGCCAGGATTAGGTTGGACGCCGGCGGCGTTCAGGCCAGCTCCGCCCGCAACCATGACTTCAGGCCGGCGATATCGCCATTGCCAACGGCGGCGGCAACACGCCGGCCAACCGCCGCGCCGAACTTGTAGCCATGGCCGGAGCAGGCCGAAACGATCAGGCATTTTCCTCGCTCATGGGCGAAGAACTTCTCGTCTGATGTGAAGGTGTAGGCGCAGGTGACAACCTCGGTCACCCTGTATTCCTCGATCCGGGCGATCGGCGGCGAGAACAGGTTGCGGATCGCTTCGCCCTCGCCCGGCACTGCCTGACGGTTCCAGTCGGCATCGCTGGTCGGCACCCTGTGCAGCCCCGAACCGAACTTCATGCCGGCGCCGCCCGAAGGCGGGATCACATAGCCGTCGACCGCGCCGCCGATATCGAGGACGACCGGCGCCGCCTGCCAAGCGGCCTCGAGGTCGGCCGGTGGTTCGACATAGGCGAGCGCGGTTCGAAAGGTCTTCAATTCGCCGTCCAGTTCCGGGAACAGTTTCAGCACCCAGGCCCCTGCCGTGACGACGATGCGGTCGGCCTGCATCGTCTCACCGCTTTCGAGCACGATATGGCCGGCCTCGGAGTCGATCGCGGTAACTTTGCTGTGTTCGTACACATTGGCGCCGTTGGCGCGCAGCCACTTTGCCAGTCCCGCCGCGATCTTGCGGCAATGCAGCGCGCCGCCTTCGGTCGAAAAATAGGCGTAGCGGAAAGAACCGGCTTCGAGAAACGGCCAGCGTTTCACGGCCGCGTCCGGCTCCAGCAATTCGAAAGGAAAATTGCCTTCTTCCAGGCCTTCGCGGTATTCCTCGGCCTCGTCGCCAGGCTCGCGCGAAATGCAGACAAATCCGCGCGCATCGAGATGGCTTTCGCCGAGATCGGCCCACATCTCGTCCCAGGCCTGATAGGCTTCGGTGATCAGCCGGCCATAGCCGGTTCCGGCCCGGTAGGCGCGGCGGATGATGCGGTGATGGTCGCCCGACGCTGCCAGCGGATTGGGGATCGGCCCCTGTTCGACGATCGACACGCTGTGGCCGGCCTTGACCAGCGACCAGGCGGTGGAGAGACCGGCGATACCCGCGCCGACAACGATGACATTCATCAAATCAGTCTTTCCGCAGCCGTGTCGGCTGGCTCAACGCATTGAGTTGCGGGCGCCAACATACGGTCTGGAACCCGGCTGGCAAGCCGCGCTATTGGTCTGGCATGAGCAAATTGACGCCACCCGCCCTGGCCTTTGATCCAGCCACTCGACGCCTGCGATTGGACCCGCACGAGCCGGCCTTTTTTCAGAACCCCTATGAGGCCTATGCCTTTCTGCATGGCGCATCGAATGCATTCTTCTGGGAAGAATTCGGCTTCTGGTGTTTTGGCGGCTTCGACGACGTCAACCGGCTGCTGCGCGACCGCCGCTTCGGCCGCCAGAACCCGGCCGGCATCCCAGACAGTCGCGGCATCGGTCAAGACCGAGGCCATCTCAGCGCTTTCGACGGCATCGAAGCCAATTCGATGCTGGAACTGGAGCCACCGGTGCACACGCGGCTTCGAACGCTGGTCAACCGTGCCTTCGTCTCGCGCCAGGTCGAACGGCTGCGGCCACGTGTCGAAGCGCTGGCCAACGAGCTGATCGACCGTTTCAAACCTGGCAAAGCCGTCGACCTGCTGCCCGCCTTCGCGGCGCCGCTGCCGATCACCATCATTGCCGAAATGCTCGGCGTGCCGGTCGAGATGGGGCCGCAACTGCTCGACTGGTCGCATAAGATGGTTGCCATGTACATGCATGGCCGCACGCGCGAAACCGAGGAGACGGCCAACCGCGCCGCGGGCGAATTTGCCGATTTCCTGCGCGGTTACGTCACCGAGCGGCGCAAGAACCCCGGCGACGACCTGCTGTCCCTGCTGATCTCGGCGCAGGAGGACGGCCAAAAGCTGTCGGAGGACGAGATGGTGTCCTCGGCGATCCTGCTGCTCAATGCCGGCCATGAAGCGACGGTGCATCAGACCGGCAACGCGGTTCGCTCGATCCTGGCGCAAGGCGGCGATCCGCGCCGCTTCTTCAGTTCACCCGAAGCGACCGCGGCAACGGTCGAGGAATGCCTGCGTTTCGATGCGCCGCTGCATATGTTCACGCGCTACGCCTATCAGGAGATCGAAGTCTCGCCCGGCATCGTCGTGCAGCCGAGCCAGACGATCGGGCTGCTGCTCGGCATGGCCAACCATGACCCGCGCATCTTTGCCGAACCGCAGACCTTCCGGCCCGATCGTGTGGACCAGAAGAACGTATCCTTCGGCGCCGGCATCCATTTTTGCATCGGTGCGCCGCTCGCCCGGCTCGAATTGCAGGTATCCTTGAAAACCCTGTTCGAACGGCACCCAAAGCTCCATCTTGCCGAAAGCCCAAGCTTCCGCGACACTTACCACTTCCATGGATTGGAAACGCTCGCGGTCGGTTTCTGACGGGTTCTGGGGCTGCCTCAGCTACCCTGCTCCGGCGCATCGATTCCTGCCTCGATGAATTGAATTGCTGGGTAGCGATTGGCACCGGCAGATGATGGCGGAATACGGGTTTTCGGGCAGCAACATCGATCGCGTCGGCTGATCCAGCTTCGATGACTACAGCTTGATCACATACTCCTTGCGAGTCGTTTCAAGCACTTCCCAGCTGCCCCTGAAGCCGGGCCTCAGGACAAAACAGTCGCCGGTCTTGACGGTGCGCGCCTGCCCACCATCCTCCGCGATCACCGAAACGCCGGACAGTATGTGGCAGAACTCCCACTCGTCATAGACGATGCGCCACTTGCCGGGGGTCGATTCCCAGATGCCGGCATAGAGGCCGCCCTCCCGCTCCTCGACGTTCCAGGTGCGGAATTTCGGATCGCCCGAGATCAGGCGATCCGGCGCCGGTGCGCCCTGTTCAGCGTCGACAGCGTCGACGCCGATGGCGAGAAACTTCAACTCGGTCATGATCAGACCTTGGCAAGCGCCTGTTCGAGGTCGGCGACGATGTCGTTGACGTCCTCGATGCCGATCGACAGCCGTACCGTGTCCGGTCCTGCGCCGGCCTTGACCTTCTGTTCGTCGGAAAGCTGGCGGTGCGTGGTCGATGCCGGGTGGATGACCAGCGACTTGGTGTCGCCGACATTGGCGAGGTGCGAGAACAGTTCGAGCGCCTCGACGAATTTGACGCCGGCGTCATAGCCTCCCTTGAGAGCGAAGGTGAACACGGCGCCCGCGCCAAGCGGCGAATATTTCTTCTGCAGCGCGTTGTTCTTGTCGCTGGGCAGGCCTGGGTAATTAACCGAGGCAACCTTGGGGTGGTTGGACAGCCACGCAGCGACCGTCACGGCGTTGTCGCAGTGGCGCTGCATGCGCAGCGGCAAGGTCTCCAGGCCGGTCAGGATGAGGAAGGCGTTGAACGGCGAGATCGCCGGGCCGAGATCGCGCAGGCCGAGCACGCGCGCGGCAATGGCGAAAGCGAAATTGCCGAAGGTTTCGTGCAGAACGAGGCCGCCATATTCGGGGCGCGGTTCCGACAGCATCGGGTACTTGCCCGACTTCGACCAGTCGAAGGTGCCGCCATCGACGATGGCACCGCCGATCGAATTGCCGTGGCCGCCGATGAATTTGGTCAGCGAGTGGACGACGATGTCGGCGCCATGCTCGATCGGCCGGATCAGGTAGGGCGAGGCCAGCGTGTTGTCGACGATGAGCGGCAGGCCGTGCTTGCGCGCGATGTCGCCGATCTTCTCGATATCGACAAAGGTGCCGCCCGGATTGGCCAGGCTCTCGATGAAGATCGCCTTGGTCCGGTCGTCGATCTGGCTTTCGAAGGTCGAGATGTCGTTGGTGTCGGCCCAGCGCACCTCCCAGCCATAATTCTTGAAGGCATGGCCGAACTGGTTGATCGAACCGCCATAGAGCTTGTTGGCGGCGACGAAATTGTCACCCGGCTGCATCAGATTGTGGAACACGATCACCTGCGCCGCATGGCCGGAGGCGACCGCAAGAGCCGCAGTGCCGCCTTCGAGTGCCGCCATACGCTCTTCCAGCACCGCCTGCGTCGGATTCATGATGCGGGTGTAGATGTTGCCGAAGGCTTTTAGTCCGAACAGCGAGGCGGCATGGTCGGCATCGTCGAAGACGAAGGAGGTCGTCTGGTAGATCGGCGTGGCACGCGCGCCGGTCGCCGGGTCGGGCTTGGCGCCGGCGTGGACGGCGAGCGTATTGAAACCTGGCGTGCGGGTCACTGAAAACCTCCCTTTTTGAAACTCTTGAAATCGCCGGGCATTCTTGGCGAAGCCCGGGCGCGAATGCAAAGAAGAAAATGCCCTTCGGCAAGCGATCTACGGCCGAACGACGAGAAAATGCACCGGCCCGCGGAATAATTTTGCTTCTATTTCTGCCGCACGCCAAAACTCTGGAATCCGGAGCGCATCAGCGGCTTCTTCGACGACAGCACGCCGGAGTTGACGCCGGTCCAGCCGATCTCGCCGGACAGTTTGCCGTATTCGATCTTGGGGCAGCGGTTCATCACAACCTTGATGCCCGCAGCCTCGGCGCGCACGGCCGCCTCGTCATGGCGGACGCCAAGCTGCATCCAGATCACTTTCGGCAAGGGGTCGAGCCGCAACACCTCGTCGACGATGCCGGGCACCGCCGCTGGCGCGCGAAAGATGTCGACCATGTCGATCGGCTCCGGAATGTCGGCCAACCTAGCATAGGTCATCCGGCCGAGGATTTCCTTGCCGGCCTGGCCGGGATTGATCGGGAACACCTGATATCCCTTGGCCAGCAGATATTTCAGCACGAAATAGCTTGGCCGCACATCATTGGCGGATGCGCCGACCATGGCGATGGTCTTCACCGAGTTGAGGATGCCGGCGATGTAGGTGTTGTCGTAGCTATCGTGGTTCATGGCTCGTCCTCATACAACGCCTCGGCGAGAAAGCCATCCGGGTCGCATCATCGATAATGGTGATCGGCGTGGTGAATTCGAGTTCGAAGTCGTGGCCGCGAAACAGCGGCAGGTTCCAGGGGTATTTTTCCCAATCCTCGACCCGTGCGGGGTCGAGCAGGATGCGCTTGAGATAAGGTGCCTTGAGCCGCGTCAGCTGCTTGCGATGGGCCATCAGCCAGGCAGCGAAATCGTGCCGTCTTCCGCGATCGGAAAGGCCGGATTGTGCGCCACTTCCCAGACATGCCCGTCGGCATCGGCGAAATAGCCGTACCAGCCACCCCAGAAGGCGCGCCCAGCCGGCTTGACGATGCGGCCGCCGGCTTTCTCGGCCTTGGCAAGCACCTCGTCGACTTCAGCGTCGGAGCGGGTGTTGTAGGCGAGGTAAACAGCGGACGGCCCCTTGGCGAAGGCGATGCCGGAATCCTCTTCGGCGCTTTCGCGCGGGAACAGGCCGAGAATGACGCCGCCCATCTGGAAAAAGGCGACACCTTCGGTAATGCCGGCGTGACGGGTCAGCCCCATCGCTTCGTAGAAGCGCACCGCGCGGTCGAGATCGTCGGTGGCGATGGTGATGATGGAGATTCGCGGTTCCATGGTGATGCTCCTATTCGTCCGCCCACTCCGGCTTGCGCTTGCCGATGAAGGCGCCGATTCCTTCCTCCGCGTCGCGCGCAAGCATGTTCTCGACCATGACGCGGCCGGTATAGGCATAGGCATCCGCCAGCCCCATTTCGGCCTGCGCGTAAAAAGCCTCCTTGCCGGTTTTGACCACCAAAGATGATTTGGAAGCAATGGTTTGCGCATATTTGGTGACAATCTGATTCAGATATTCGCGCGGCACGACGCGGTTGACCAGACCGAACTCCTTGGCGGTCGCCGCATCGATCGTCTCGCCGGTCAACAGCATCTCCATCGCATGCTTGCGCGAAACGTTGCGCGACAGCGCCACCATCGGCGTCGAGCAGAACAGGCCGATGTTGACGCCCGGCGTGCAGAAGGTCGCCTCATGCGATGCGATCGCCAGATCGCAGCTGGCGACCAGTTGCAGCCCGGCGGCGGTGGCTAGGCCATCGACTTCGGCAATCACCGGCAGGGGATGACGCACGATCGCCTGCATGAGCGCGGCACAAGCCGCGAACGTCTCTTCGAAGAAGGCCTTGCCGCGATCGGCATCGGCGCGTCGCGCGGTCATTTCCTTGAGGTCATGGCCGGCGCAGAAAACCTTGCCGGCCGCCGACAAAACGATGACGCGAACGGCCTTGTCGGCCCTGGCGCGCTCGAACTCCGCCGTCAGCGCCGCCATCACCGCCAGCGACAGCGCATTGGCGGGCGGATTGGCGAGGGTCAGGCGCAGCACGCCCTTGTCCAGTTTTGCGGCAACCGGACCGTCGACGGCAGCAGGCTTGATGGCAAGGATTTCGGCCATGGATGAGGTCTCCGCGATTCCGCTCGGGGCAGGCACAGTATCTAATACCGGATCGGGTTTCGTCCAACACCGATCGCTTGCGCCAAGGGAGGAAGGTTGCCAGAAATGCCGTGCGCGCTGATACAGGCATGCACAAAACGAGAGGCCGACATGCCCGCCCATTCCAATCTTAAGCCGGTACTGACCGCACAAAAAGTCAACGCGCTGATGGAGACCGTCTATCCGCAGCTCAACGAGCAGTTCAGATATTACGAGACGATCGACGTGTTCCCGGGCGGCTGTATTGTCCGGCTCAATGCCGGCGAGCGGCATCTGCGTCCCGGCGGCACGGTGTCCGGCCCCTCGCTGTTCACGCTGGCCGACATCGGTGGGTATGTCTGCGTGCTGTCGCATGCCGGACCGGATGCGCTCTCGGTCACCACCAATCTCAACATCAATTTCGTCCGCAAGGCCGAGGCCGGGCCGATCGATGGCCACTGCCGCATCCTGAAGCTGGGAAAGAGCCTGATGGTGTTCGACATCGACATCGTCGCCGGCCCGGACGGACACACGATCGCGCACGCCATGGGCACCTATTCGATCCCGCCGAAGCGATCCTGAAGATTGAATTTTCCTTCGATGTGTATATATATGCGCATAGGTGACTTTTGCTGGAACGTGACAGCCGTAAGATCGTAAAGCGTCTCAGGGAGGAGGGGTTCGAGCTGATTTCCGTGCGCGGCTCGCACCACAAATTCCGGAAGGGCGGGATCGTGTTGATTGTTCCGCATCCCGAGAAAGATCTGCCAACCGGCACTGCTCGCGCGATCGCCAAGCAAGCTGGTTGGATCAAATAGGCTGACGCCCGGAGACCGCAATGAAGAACTATTTCGCCTTGGTCGACAAAGACCCCGATAGCGCTTTCGGCATCCGCTTTCCCGACATTCCCGGCTGCTTTTCGGCTGCGGACGCGGCGGAAGACATCTTGCCCAATGCCGTTGAAGCCTTGCAATTGTGGGCGGAGGATATGCCCGTTCCCGAACCGTCCAGCCACGAAGCGATTGTCGCCCGCCCCGATATACGCAACGCGCTTGCCGAAGGCGGTTACTTGGTCTCGGTGCCGCTCATCGACAATGACAGCGCGGTCGTCCGGGCGAACGTCACTTTCGAGCGCGGTGTTTTGCGGGCGATCGACGCCGCCGCCCGTGAGCGCGGCATTACACGATCAGCCTTCCTTTCCAGCGCCGCTCGGAGGGAAATCGAGGCAAAGCACTGAGACTGCCCCAGACAAGCGGTCGCAGATCGGTGTGGTAAAATAATACCTTTTTCCCAAGCCTTTGTTTTTGCTGCGCTTTGCCTGGTATTCTCCTTTTCACGTGCCTTGACGCCACAACCACCCTCGCCTATAAGCCCTCACGAAGCAGCGGCCCGCAAAGGCCGCCGTTTTGTTATTGGCGGCGGGCAAGCGCTTTTCGCCAATCCAAGCAACAAGAAACGCCTTCCCCGTGAAGGTCAGAACCGAGAGCAGAAAACATGACAACCTTTTCGCAGAAGCCTGCGGATGTGGTGAAGAAGTGGATCCTGATCGACGCCGAAGGTCTCGTCGTCGGTCGTCTCGCCACTGTCATCGCCAATCATCTTCGCGGCAAGCACAAGCCGACCTTCACCCCGCATGTCGACGACGGCGACAACGTCATCGTCATCAATGCCGACAAGGTGGTGTTCACCGGCAAGAAGTTCACCGACAAGGTCTATTACTGGCACACCGGCCACCCCGGCGGCATCAAGGAGCGCACCGCGCGCCAGCTGCTCGAGGGCCGTTTCCCCGAGCGTGTCGTCGAGAAGGCCGTTGAGCGCATGGTGCCGCGTGGCCCGCTCGGCCGTCGCCAGATGAAGAACCTGCGCGTCTATGCAGGTGCCGAGCATCCGCATGTCGCCCAGCAGCCCCAGGTTCTCGACGTGGCCAAGCTGAATTCCAAGAACAAGAAGGTCGCATAAGATGGCTGAGCTTTCCTCGCTCGCAGAATTGGGCACCGCCACCGGCAACACCAATACGCAGCCGGCCGCCCCCGTCCACGTCCAGAAGCTCGACAAGTCGGGCCGCGCCTATGCCACCGGCAAGCGCAAGAACGCCATCGCGCGTGTCTGGGTGAAGCCCGGCTCGGGCAAGATCATCGTCAACGACAAGGAATTCGCGACCTATTTCGCGCGCCCGGTCCTGCAGATGATCCTCAACCAGCCGATCATCGCCTCGAACCGTTCGGGCCAGTACGACATCGTCGCCACTGTCGTCGGCGGCGGCCTCTCCGGCCAGGCCGGCGCCGTGCGCCACGGCATCTCCAAGGCGCTGACCTACTACGAGCCGACGCTGCGCGCCGTGCTCAAGAAGGGTGGCTTCCTGACCCGCGACAGCCGCGTCGTCGAGCGCAAGAAGTACGGCAAGGCGAAAGCCCGTCGCAGCTTCCAGTTCTCGAAGCGCTAAGCCACCGCCGCTTCAGACAATCGAAAGGCCGCCTCCGGGCGGCCTTTTGCCGTTGGGGCTCGGCAGTCACCCCACCCGCGCCTTCGGCGCGACCTCGCCATCAAGGGGAGGTAGAAGAGCGCGGCGCTATAGCTCCCCTCGATGGGACCTCGATGGGGAGGTCGGCGCGTAGCGCCGGGGCGGGGTGATGGCGCGGGCGCAGGTCATGCCTGGCGCCAGCTCTCAGGTTCTGCCGCCCTTGATGAAATCGATGAACGCTCGTAGCGGGGCCGGCACCAGGCGCCGACCGGGATAATACAGAAACGGTCCGGGAAAACTCGGCCACCACGGTTCGAGAATGGGCTCAAGCGCGCCGCTGTCGAAGTAAGGGCGAAGCCAGCCCTCGAAGAGGCCGATGACGCCGGTGCCGGCGATGGCCGCATCGACGGCAAGATCGGTCGCCCCGCCGATCCGCACGATCAATGGCCCCGTCGGATCGACCCGGACCACCTCACCGTCGCGCTCGAATTCCCAAGGCAGCATCGCACCGCTGGCAAAGCGGCCGCGCACGCAAGAATGGCTGAGCAGATCGCTCGGGTGTTCGGGCCGCCCATGGCGATCGAGATAGGCAGGGCTGGCGGCGGTGGCGAAATGCTGCACGCGCGGCCCGATCGGCACCGCGATCATGTCCTGCTCCAGCCGCTCGTCGTAACGGATGCCGGCGTCGCACCCGGCCGCGAGTACGTCGACAAAGTTCTCGTCGGCGATCACCTCCAGCCGGATGCCGGGATAGGCGGCGAGGAAATCCGGCACGATGTCGGGCAATATCAGCCGCGCCGCGCTCACCGGCACGTTGAGCCGCAACGAGCCCGCCGGCCTGTCGCGAAACCCGTTCACCACGTCCAGCGCCGCCTCGACCTCCGACAGCGCCGGGCCGAGCCGTTCCAGCAGGCTGAGGCCCGCCTCGGTCGGGACAACGCTGCGCGTCGTGCGGTTGAACAGCCTGACACCGAGCTGTGTCTCGAGGCGACGCACCGCCTCGCTCAAACCTGAGGCGCTGCCGCCGCTGGCCCGCGCGCCGTCGCGTATGCCGCGGGCGCGCGCCACCGCCACGAAGGCGTTCAGATCACTGAGGTCCATCATTGTTCGCAATTCCGCACAGCCCGTGTGGATAGTAGCCGATTATCATAGGATTGAGCAGGGCCTATCTCTGCCTCCTCAAAGGAGATCAATCATGTCCAACATTCAACAGGCCGGCACCTTCACCCTTGGCAGCCACACCGTAAAGCGGCTCGGCTATGGCGCCATGCAGCTCGCCGGACCCGGCGTGTTCGGGCCGCCGAAGGACCATGACGCGGCATTGGCCGTGCTACACGACGCCGTGGCGCAAGGGGTCGATCATATCGATACCAGCGACTTCTACGGTCCGCACGTCACCAACCTTCTGATCCGTGAGGCGCTATCACCCTACCCTGACGATCTGGTCATCGTCACCAAGATCGGCGCCCGCCGCGGCACGGATGGATCGTGGTTGCCGGCCTTCTCTCCCCAAGCGTTGTCCCAGGCGGTGCATGACAATCTAAGCAATCTCGGGCTCGAAGTGCTGGATGTGGTCAATTTGCGCATCATGTTCGACCCCCACGGTCCCGCCGAAGGATCGATCGAAGCGCCGCTCACCGTGCTGGCCGAGCTTCAACAAAAGGGGCTTGTCAGGCATATCGGACTGAGCAACGTGACGGCTGCGCAAATCGAGGAAGGACGTAGGATCGCCGAGATCGTCTGCGTGCAGAACCAGTACAATCTGGCGCATCGCGACGACGATGCCTTGATCGATGATCTTGCCCGCGACGGTATCGCCTATGTGCCGTTCTTTCCGCTCGGCGGCTTCAACCCGCTGCAGTCTTCGACGCTGTCCGATGTGGCGAAGCGCCTCGGCGCCACCCCGATGCAGGTCGCGCTCGCCTGGCTGCTGCACCGCGCGCCCAATATCCTGCTGATCCCCGGTACATCGTCTGTCGGGCATCTCAGGGAGAACCTCGCTGCTGCCGAACTGATGCTTTCGGACGACGTGCTCAGGAAATTGGATGGCATAGCGATGGCTGCTTGAGGGCGGGCGACCCACTGGGGAGCAAGGCCTTCCTGTTAGGGCTCGGCAGTCACCCGGCGCCAGCGTTCCTAATTGATACTTGCCGTATTCGCCGGCTCAACCGGCCGCGCCTTGTCGGCATAGGGAACACGAAAACCGTTGACCGCCAGCCAGTCGATGGCTGCCTTCGGTTCGTCGGTCTGGATGATGGTGGCGCCGCGATCGGCCCAAAAACCCCAGCTTTCGCGCGGCAGGCTGGCCTGCACAGCCAGTTCGTCGCCGCGGCCGCCGGCCAGGAAGCCGCCCGGCTTGTTGACGATGGCGTAGGTATCGGCCCAGATGTGCCAATTGCCCCTCGCCGCGGCCGCGCGCATGCGCGTGCTGAACAGCGGTCCGCCGGCCTCGGTCAGCGTCTCGGCGCCCGCCCGCCAGTTGATCAACTCGATCGCGCGCGGTGAGAAGGCGTGGTCGACCGTCTCGGCGAAACCGGCATCGTGCACCGCGTCATCGGCGATGATCGGCATGAACTGGAAGCCGCCGCCGATGGCGCCCATGGCGGCCTTGACCGTTGAAATCCGGGTGGAGTTCCACAGGTTCTCCTTGACGATGACCTGCTCGGCCATGCCGAGATCGCGAGCGACCGCGATCATGCCCGAGAGATCGCCAACGTCGAGCTTGTTATCCAGGTTGATGAGGATCCTGTCTCGGGTCGCCATCAGCATCTCGCGCAACGTCGAAACCGTTTCATCGGTGACGACGCCGGTGCCCTCGACCACCAGCCGGCAGGTCTTCAGTTCGGCCAGCGTGCGCTTGACCACCTCGCCCTTGCAGGTCGTGGTGCGGTCAAGCCAGCTGTCATGCATGACGACGAACTCGCCATCCTTCGAGCGCCTGATGTCGACCTCGACGATCTCCGCGCCCATGGCGATCGAGCCTTCCACGGCGGCAATCGAATTTTCCGCATAGAGCGTCTTGCCGGCCTGCATGCTGCCGGCGCGATGCGCGGCCACCATCACGTGGTCGCGCCACTGGTTGGCATGCTCGAAGCGGTCGAGTATCTGTCTGGCGCGGGTCTCGCCGGCCAAGGCCTGGCCAGCGGCGGCCGCAAGTGCCGCGGAAAACAAAAGGCTCAGCCAGAGGGTCCGCATCGAGAATCGCTCCTTGCCGGATCGAAACCCGGATAGGCGATGCCCGTGACATCTCGGTGAACGAAGCCGGCTAGCGGAACGCGTCAGATGCGTTTCGAGAGCCGGCGGAACCAAGCCATGGCCGGCATATCAATGAGGCGCCACGTGCACTCGCGCAGCACCATTCCGTCTCGCCAAGCTGTGACTGGCATCTTCCGTGCCGCTTCTGTAGTTGTTGCACCCCGATGAAAAACGAGGATCCGTAATGGCGAACAACAACATCGACAACGCCTTCACCGCCCGTTCCAAGACGGGCGCCGCATTCGAGCCGACCTATTCCGGCGCGCTGTCGTTCATGCGGCGCAAATACACGAAGGACGTGAAGGGCGCGGACGCGGTGGTGTGGGGCATTCCTTTCGACGCCGCCGTCACCAACCGGCCCGGCGCCCGTTTCGGGCCGCAGGCGATTCGCCGCGCCTCTGCGATCCTCGACAACGACCCGCAATATCCGTTTTCACGCGATCTGTTCGAGCATCTGGCGGTCGTCGACTATGGCGATTGCCTGCTCGACTTCGGTAATCACCAGAAGACGCCCGGTACGATCGAACGCGAAGCGGCGAAGATCCTCAAATCAGGGTCCTTCCTGCTGACGCTCGGCGGCGACCATTTCGTCACCTGGCCGCTGCTCAAGGCGCATGCCGCCATCCATGGCCCGCTCGCCCTGGTGCAGTTCGACGCGCATCAGGACACCTGGCCGGACGACGGCAAGCGCATCGACCATGGTTCCTTCGTCGGCCGCGCCGTCAAGGAAGGCATCATCGATCCAGATCGCTCGATCCAGATCGGGATCCGCACTCATGCGCCCGACACGTTCGGCATCAAGATCCTCTATGGCCATGAAATCGAGGAGATGCGGGCGTCCGATATCGCCTACGCCATCGTCGACCGCACCGGCGGCAAGAAGACCTATCTCACCTTCGACATCGACTGCCTCGATCCGGCCTATGCGCCGGGAACCGGCACGCCGGTTGCCGGCGGGCCGTCGTCGGCGAAGATCCTGTCGACGCTGCGCCAGCTCACCCAGATCGATATTGTCGGCGCCGATGTCGTAGAGGTTGCGCCGGCCTATGATCACGCCGATATAACGGCGATCGCCGGCTCGATGGTGGCCATGCAATATCTCGGCCTGCTGGCGGAGCGGAAGGCCCGGCTTGAAGAGTTGAACAACAACGGCAGCCACAACGGTGCCGCGGTGAATCAAGGTCAGGGCATATAGTCTTGAAATATCAGGGAATTTGATCGATCCATGAAACCGAAAATCTTCATCGACGGCGAACACGGCACCACCGGTCTGCAGATCCGGGCGCTGCTTGCCGAGCGCGGCGACCTGGAGATCATCTCCATTCCGACCGAGCGCCGCAAGGAAACAGCCGCGCGCGCCGAGTTCCTCAATGCCGCCGATGTCGCGATCCTGTGCCTGCCCGACGATGCGGCGAAGGAGAGCGTCTCGCTGATTGCCAACGACACCACCAAGGTCATCGATGCGTCGACCGCGCATCGCGTGGCGGAAGGCTGGGCGTATGGTTTCGCCGAAATGGACAAGACGCAGGCGAAGACAATTGCCTCGGCAAAGCGCGTCGCCAACCCCGGCTGCTGGCCGCAGGGACCGATCGCCACGCTGCGGCCGCTGGTCACCGCCGGCCTGCTGGCGGCGGACTTCCCGATCACCGTCAACGGCATTTCGGGCTATTCGGGCGGCGGACGGCCGATGATCGAGGACTATGTCGCCAAGGGCGAGGACGCCTCGGAATTCCTGCCCTATGGCCTCACCTTGCAGCACAAGCACGTGCCGGAACTCAGGGCCTATGCCAGGCTGTCGCATGATCCGATCATGCAGCCGGCGGTCGGCAATTTCGCGCAAGGCATGATCACGGTCGTGCCATTGCAACTCGGCGGCCTCGACCATGTGCCGACGGGTGCGGAGCTGCAAGCGGCGATCGCCGACCATTTCGCCGCCATCAAGGGCGGCGTGGTCGAGGTGGCGCCCTATGTGCACCTGGAGCGCATGCCGGAGATCGATCCGGAAATCTATAACGGCACCAACCGGATGAAGGTCTACGTCTTCGCCAACGACAAACGGGCGCAGGCCCTGCTGCTGGCGGTCTATGACAATCTCGGCAAGGGTGCCTCGGGTGCCGCCGTCCAGAACATGGACCTGATGCTCGGCCTCTGATGGATGCGCCAGCCTTTCCGGCGCGCTGGAAGGTCAGCGCGCCCGAATTCATTGCCGAGACGGCCACGGCATGCTGCTCGTTTGAACATGTCGTCTTCTCGACGTCGAATTCCGCCTGCCGCAACGCCGCGGCGGACGGTGCGGATTGAATTCTGACTGGCCGATCGGCTCGGGATCAGCTCCTGAGCGCGATTTCGTGCCGCAAGGGATAGGCGCCCTTGGTGCCGCGCCAATGCGCTGATGCAAAGCCCAACACGATGAGCGCAAACCCCTGATGGGTCAGCGCCATATGCAGCGGCACATGCATCAGCAGCGTGCCGATGCCGATCGAGGCCTGCACCAGCACCAGCAGAAACAGCAACGTCGCACGGCGGGCATGGGTTGAGCCTGGCAGCCTCCGGCGCGTGGCGATCACGTGCCACAGGGCCACGATGAACACCGTGTAGGCACCGAGCCGATGCACGAACTGCACCGTCTTCGGGCTTTCGAAGAAGTTGCGCCATGCCGGCTCGAGCAGCAAGAGATCGCCCGGGATGATCTTGCCGTCCATCAGCGGCCAGGTGTTGTAGCTCAGGCCAGCATCGAGCCCGGCGACCAGGCCGCCGAGATAAATCTGGATCAGCGCCAGAAACACGATGAAACCGGCCAGCCTCTGCGTCGACCGATCGGCGGCGGGTTCGGAATGCGGCGCCAGTCCGCGCGCCACGACCATGGTCGCGGTGAAGATCAGCGCGGCGAGTGTCAGATGGGTGGCCAGACGGTACTGGCTGACCGAGACCCGGTCGATCAGTCCCGAGGCCACCATCCACCAGCCGATGGCGCCCTGCAGGCCGATAAGCAGGAGGATGCCGGCGAGTTTCGGCCCCAGGCCACGCTCTATGCGGCGCGTTGTCCAGAAAAACAGCAGCGGCAAGGCAAAGACCAGGCCGACGCCGCGCGCCAGGATGCGGTGCGCCCACTCCCACCAGAAGATCGACTTGAACGCCTCAATGCTCATGCCCTTGTTGAGCTCGGCATATTGCGGGATCTGCTGGTAGAGCTGGAATTCCTCTTGCCACTCGGCGTCGTTGAGCGGCGGTATGACGCCATGGATCGGCTTCCATTGCGTAATCGACAGGCCGGAATCGGTCAGCCTGGTGGCGCCGCCGACCAGCACAAGCGCAAACAGCATCACCACCACCACATAGAGCCAGCCGCGCAGCAGCGCCCGATTGTGGAGGTCGCGGTCGCGGGCCACAAATGGCGCGGCAGCTGGTATGGCAGCCATGGTCTTGTCCCGGCAGGTTGGTTTGGCGGATTGGTGGACCATCGCTCTCGTGCTGGCAAGGCCATGCGGCGCGGCACGCCGTCGCGCCGCGTCTCACCGGTTGCACAGCTTCGCGCCAGGGCCTATGCGAGGCCAACACTCAGAGGTTGCCCGGTCCCTTGTCCGAGTTGCCGGCATCCTCGACAGGAGACCAATCATGCCCCTGCGCCTGAAAAAGCTGATCGGAATGTTTCTGCTGATTGCGCTGGTCATCATCTATGCGCTGGTCGCATCGATCTTCGCGGTCGCCCAGCTGTCGGAGTCGGGCCCGTGGGTGCATTTTCTGTTCTTCCTGCTCAGCGGCCTGCTCTGGGTGCTGCCGGCGATGGGCATCATCAAATGGCTGATGCTGGAGCCGCGGGCCAAGCGCTAAGCGGAACCCGTCACCGTCAGATGGTAACGAGCATCTTCCCTGCATTGGCGAGCGGCGTCGTCACGCCCGACAGCATGGTACGGATGTGGGCAAGGCTCTGGTAGCGGCCATTGACTGAAATGCGCGGCAAGGCATGCAGGAACCCGGCATGTTCGGCGCGCAGCACGCCGTGGCGCGTCGTTACGGCGGAGGCGTAGCCGGCGTCGCGGGCAAAGCCGACTTCCCGGCAGCCCACAGCACTTGCATAGCCATAGGGGTAGGCGAAATGGCCGGGCTTTTCGCCCAGTTCGGCCTGCAACATGCCGCGCACGGCGCCGGTCTCGTGCCGGGCATCGGTTTCGGAGAGCCGCTTCAGATTGCTGTGACTGATCGTATGGGCGCCGATCGTCACCAGCGGATGCGCGGCGATGCTGCGGATTTCGTCCCAGTTCATCAATGTCCGCAAGCGCGGACCGTCGGCGTCAACACCATTTGAGCTAGCCAGGTCGCGCAGCACCGCTTGCAGATCCTCCTCGCGGACTTCGGAGGTGAGATAGGCGTGCAGGCGTGCATTGGCTTGCAGTTTCTTCGCGGGTGTCGAGCAATCGATCGTCAGGGGACCGTTCGGCCCTGTCAGCGACAAGGTATTCCGCGCGTTGACGATGTCCTCGACCACATCCCACCACAGGTCGGCGGTGCCGTTGATCAGCCCGGGCGCGACATAGATGGTGATCGGCGCGCCGTGCTTCTCCAGCACTGGCAGCGCCTCGGTCATGTTGTCGCGATAGGCGTCGTCGGCGGTGATGGTTGCGAACTGGCCACCCTTGCCGCCTGCCTTGATGCGCTCAACGGCTTCGTCCATGGAGACAAAGACATAGCCATGCGCCTTCATGTCGGCGATCATGGCATCGAGGAAACCGGGCGCGATATTGAGATGCCGGTTGACGCTGTGCGGCTTTTCCGGCGTCGCGGTGACGCGGTGCAGCATCAGGATGGCGCCAATGCCGCCGATGAACGGCTTGGCCAGCGGTGCAAGACCGGTATAGCGGGCGACGTTCAGCGCCAGTTTCCGGATTGCCTCCCCGCCGTCGATCATTCATTCACCTTTTGCGCCTAGGCTGATCCAAGCACGGAATGCGCCTGCGCGAACCCCAAATCGCGATCAATACGCCCTAAGGATTGAGGTATGGTTGACGCTTCAGCGTCATTTGACGGCAATCGGCTTGCGGCGACCGAGGCGTCGTCGCGCGCCTTGCCACGGGAACATGCCGGCCTGTCGATTTCAGTGGTGTCCACGGACGGGCTCGCAGCCTATGCCGAGTTCTGCCGCTCGGCCCTGTTCGCACCGGCGCAGAGTGCTGCCTGGGTCTTGAACTGGGCCGCCGAGGCCGGATCGGACCTGCTCGTCACCACGCTGAGCGCCGAAGGCAGGCCGGTCTTTTCGCTGGCGCTGGAAGTCACGGCCAGCGGTCCATTCCGCGTCGCCCGCTTCATGGGAGGGCGCCACGCCAATGGCAACTTCGTCGCCGGCGATGCGGACTGGCTGGCCAGGGCGGATATCCAGGCCGTCCGATCGATGCTGGCGGCCATCGCCAGGGCACGCCCGGACATTGATCTCGTCGCACTGGAACGATTGCTGCCCGATCTCGACGGCGTCGCCAATCCCCTCGCCTCGCTTGACCATTTTGCCAGCCCCAATCTGTCGCTGGCCGTCGACCTTGCCGGCGGCTTCGATGCGCTGCTTTCTCGCGCCAGCGGCAAACGCAAGCGCAAGAAGCACCGTTCTCAGATCCGGAAGTTCGAGGCCGTCGGCAGCCATCGGCGCATCGAGGCGCGTACGGCGGACGAGGTGACCAGGCTGCTCGACGCCTTTTTCGAGATGAAGGAATTCCGCTTCCGCAAGATGGGCATCACCAACGTCTTCGGCGGCGAGCAGGTGCGCGGCTTCTTCCGCGCGCTGTTCGTGCAAGCGCTTGCCGAGGACAAACCTTCCTTCGTGCTGCACGGGCTCGAGGTTGCCGGCAAGCTGCGCGCCATCACTGGATCGAGCCGCTCGGGCAAGCGCCTGATCTGCGAGTTCGGCGCGATCGCCGAGGACGATCTCGGTCACGCCAGCCCCGGCGATTTCCTGTTCTTCGACAACATCCAGGAAGCCTGCGAGAGCGGTTTCGAGGTCTATGATTTCTCCGTCGGCGACGAGCCATACAAGCGGCTGTGGTGCGATATCGAAACCCAGCATTTCGAGGTGCTGATCCCCTTGACTATGAAGGGCCGCGTGCTGTCGCTGACGCTCAGGCAGGGCGCAGGGCTCAAGGCCTTCATCAAGAACAGCCCGACGATCTGGAAGCTGACCAAGATGCTGCGCCGCAAGGCGGTGGGACAAGCAGTGCCTGCCGAGGACGAAAGCTAGCTCTCAGAAATTGAGGGCTTCCCTCAGCGCCGGGCCGGCCCTGACGCGCAAATCCAGATCGGCCTCGATATGATCGATGTGGTGCAGCATCAGCCGGCTCGCCCGCCCGCAATCGCCGCTCTCCAGCGCGCCGACAATTTCCGTGTGTTCGCTGTGCCCACAGGCCGATATGCCAGACCGCCCGTAAAGCGCGATGACCAATGACGAGCGCGCCACCAGTTCCTCCATGAAGCGCTGCAGGATGGCATTGCCGGCGACGGCGGCGAGCAGCAAGTGGAAATCGCCCGACGCCTTGATTTCGGAACGCCGCGCGGTCGGGCCGCGCTCAGCGATGAAGCGGCCCTCCTCGTCGAGCTGCGCCTTGAATGCGGCAATGTCGGTAGCGGTGACACGGCCGCAGGCGGCGATGGCAATGCCCGGTTCGATCAGTCGGCGCGAGGCGAACAGTTGGCGCGCCTCCTCCGGCGATGGGTTGGCGACGAAGGCGCCACGATTTCGCTCGGTGCGCACCAGCCCTTCGAAGGACAGCATCTGCAGCGCCGCGCGCGCCACGGTACGGGAGACGTCGAACAGTGTGCCGACCTCACCTTCCGACAGCTTGGTGCCCGGCGCCAGCCGGCGGTCGACGATGGCGTCGCGCAACTGGTCGCGGATCGCCCGGGCACGATCCTGCGTGGCGCTGTCGGTGGCGGAATAGATCTGGTCGGCAATGTTCATGGCGGGAATTCTTTCCGTCCCCTTCTAACGCGACTCTTGACGCCTGCACGAGAGGCAAAGTGGACACGAAGGCAAAAAAGATTGCATACGATTTGGGTAGAGATCGCCGACAATCGCCCATAATTTGTGCAATGCACAAACAGCCCGCCTGATAGGCGCCGTCCAAAAATCCTGATTTTCCCGACGATTCAAGTGCTTGGCCAGTCATCTCGCGATTGGCACGCATGATGCTTTGGTTAATGCGACCAAATGGGGAAGCCTGATGTCCAAAGCCGCCGAAATCGACATTGTGTCCGTTTCGAAAGTCTATGGAACGACGACCGCCGTCGA
Source organism: Mesorhizobium sp. M1338 (assembly GCF_040318045.1). NCBI lineage: Bacteria > Pseudomonadati > Pseudomonadota > Alphaproteobacteria > Hyphomicrobiales > Phyllobacteriaceae > Mesorhizobium > Mesorhizobium sp. M1338. Next base: position 48,709 of record NZ_JAMYLL010000022.1, read on the forward strand.
GGGCATCAGCCTCAAGATCCCGGCCGGCACCTACTGCTGCCTGCTTGGCCCTTCCGGCTGCGGCAAAACCTCGACGCTGCGCATGATCGCCGGCCATGAGAGCATTTCCAGCGGCGATGTCCGCCTCGGCAATGTGGTGGTGACGGACTTGCCGCCGGCCAAGCGCGGCACGGCGATGATGTTCCAGTCCTATGCGCTGTTCCCGCATCTCGACCTGATCGACAATGTCGCCTTCAGCCTGAAGATGAAGGGCGTCGACAAGGAAAAGCGTCGTGCCAAGGCGCTCGACATGCTGAAGCTGATGCAGATGGAGGCCTATGCGACGCGCCGGCCCGCGCAGCTTTCCGGCGGTCAGCAGCAGCGCGTAGCACTCGCTCGCGCATTGATCACCGATCCAGAGGCGCTGTTGCTCGACGAGCCGCTTTCCGCGCTCGACCCGTTCCTGAAGATCCGCATGCGGGCCGAGCTGAAGAAGCTGCAGGCGTCACTCGGCATCACCTTCGTCCACGTCACCCACAGCCAGGAGGAGGCGATGGCGCTCGCCGACCTGATCGTGGTGATGAATGACGGCCGCATCGAACAGGCAGCGGCGCCGCGCGACGGGTTCGAGCGGCCGGCCACCGCCTTCGTCGCGCGCTTCATGGGCGACCACAATGTCATCTCCGGCCGGGTCACCGGTGAACGCGACGCCATGGTCGCCTTCGACGTTAATGGCGGCGGCTCGCTTGCCGCCAGTGGCCGGCCACAGGACGTGGGAGCGCCGATCGACATCGCCATCCGCACCGACCATGTGCGCATCGGCGAGGCGCCCTCGCCCGGCCTCGGCTTCACCGGCATCGTCTCCAACATCGAATATCGCGGCGCCACGGTGAAGCTGTCGGTCACCGGCGCCGGCATCGACGATTTCACCGTCATCATCGACGATTCCGACTTCTTCGCCAAACCCGTCGCCATTGGCGACGCCGTACCGGTCGCCTGGGATTCCGAGGATGCCATCGTCCTCGGTCGCCTGCATTCATGACGTCAACCAAGCAAAACAAGATAGGGGAATAGGATGACAAACACTACGCAAACCAAGGCGGGTATTTCGCGCCGCTCGCTGCTGAAGACGGGTGCCGCTGCCGTCGGTCTTGCCGCCGGCTCTGGTGCCATATCAGGCTTTCCGACCATTTGGGCGCAATCCAACATCACGCTGCGCCAGTTCGGCACCGGCGTGTCGAACCTCAACGCCATCGCCGACAAGTGCAAGGCCGATCTCGGCATCACGCTCGAGATGACGGCGACAGATTCCGACGCCGCTGCCCAGCGCGCCGTGACCCAGCCCGACAGTTACGACATCGCCGACATCGAATACTGGATCTGCAAGAAGGTGTTCCCGAGCGGCGTCCTGCAGCCGATGGATGTCAGCAAACTGAAGTACTATGAGGAACTGGTGCCGCTGTTCAAAACCGGCAAACTGACGCCCGACAGCGTCATCGCGCAGGGCACGGCGCCGCACACAGTCGGTTATGTCGACGCGCAGGACTCAAAGACCTTCGCCAAGGCACCGACCAACTGGTTCACCATGGTGCCCACTATCTACAACGCCGACACGCTGGGCATCCGCCCCGACCTTGTCGGCCGCGACATCACCACCTGGGCCGACATCATGGACCCGGCCTTCAAGGGCAAGACCGCGATTCTCAACATCCCCTCCATCGGCATCATGGACGCGGCGATGATCATGGAAGCCACGGGCAACATCAAATATGCCGACAAGGGCAACATGACCAAGGAGGAGATCGACAAGACGATCGACTTCCTGATCAAGGCCAAGCAGGCCGGCCAGTTCCGCGCCTTCTGGAAGTCCTTCGACGAGAGCGTCAATTTGATGGCGTCGGGCGAAGTCGTCATCCAGTCGATGTGGTCACCGGCCGTCGCCGCCGTGCGCTCCAAGGGCATCGCCTGCCGCTTCCAGCCGCTCAAGGAAGGCTACCGCTCATGGGGTGGCGGCCTCGGCCTTGCCGCCCATCTCAAGGGCGCCGAGCTCGACGCTGCCTACGAATACATCAACTGGTACACGTCGGGCTGGGTCGGCGGCTATCTCAACCGCCAAGGCTATTACTCGGCCAACATGGTCTCGGCCAAGAAGTTCATGACCGAGGACGAGTGGGGCTACTGGATCGAAGGCAAGCCGGCCAAGGGCGACATCAAGGCACCGGACGGCACGGTCATGGAGAAGGCCGGCGCGGTGCGCGACGGCGGCTCGTTCGAGGAGCGCATGGGCAAGGTCGCCTGCTGGAACTCGGTCATGGACGAGGACCGCTACATGGTGAAGCGCTGGAACGAGTTCATCGCGGCGTAAGGAACAAGCGCCCCTTCTCTACCCCTTCTCCCCTTGCGGGAGAAGGGAACGCGGCTCAGCCGCATCGCGAAAAACCGAGAGCATTAATGACAGTCGCGATCGAACGTCCCGCAATCGCCGCCGCGAAACAAGTCCGACAACGACGCTTCTTCGTCAGCGCCGTCACGCCCTACCTCCAGTCGGCGCCTCTGGCGCTGATCCTTGGTGCGTTCCTGCTCCTGCCCATCATCATGATCGTCGTCGTGTCCTTCTGGGATTACGACTTCGCCGCCATGTATCCGGATTTCCTGACCACAAACTATTCCGATGTTCTGGGCTCGTGGGTTACTTGGAAGACCTATCTCAATACCATCAAATTCGCCGCCATCGTCTGGGCGCTGACCTTGTTCATCGGCTTCTGGGTCGCCTATTTCCTCGCCTTCCACATCCGCACCACGGCCATGCAGATGGTGCTGTTCCTGGTCTGCACCGTGCCTTTCCTGACCTCCAACATCATCCGCATGATCTCGTGGATTCCCGTGCTCGGCCGCAACGGGCTGATCAACTCGACGCTGGTGCATCTGGGGCTGGTGCCGAAACCGATCGAATGGCTGCTCTATTCGGAATTCGCGGTCGTGCTCGCCATGGTGCATCTCTATACGCTGTTCATGGTGACGCCGATCTTCAACACGCTGATGCGCATCGACCGCTCGCTGGTCGAGGCCGCGCGCGACGCGGGCGCCTCCGGCTGGCAGGTGCTGTGGAACGTCATCATTCCACTGGCCAAGCCGGGCATGGCGATCGGCACCATCTTCGTCGTCACGCTCGTCATGGCCGACTTCTCCACCGTGCAGGTGATGTCGGGCGGCCAGAGCGCTTCCGTCGCGCTGATGATGAAGAACCAGATGTCGCTGCTGCAATATCCGGCCGCCGCGGCCAATGCGGTGGTGCTGCTCGTGCTGGTGCTTTTGATGGTCGCCGGCATCCTGCGCGTCGTCGACATCCGCAAGGAGCTCTGACGTGAGCCACGAAAAACGCACTGTCGGTTTCTACGTGCTGGCGGTCTTCTTCACGCTGTTCGTGCTGTTCCTCTACGGCCCGCTGTCGGCGATCCTGATCCTCTCGTTCCAGGGCGAGACCGGTGGCCTCACTTTCCCGCTCAACGGCGTGTCGCTGCACTGGTTCGCCAATCTGTTCGAGCGCCAGGCCGTCGGCGACTTCGGCGGCAGCTTCAAGCGCTCGCTGGTGCTGGGCGTCATGGTGATGATCGTCACCGTAGTGGTGTCCCTGCTGGCGGGCCTCGCCTTCCGCCAGAAATTTCGCGGCGCCACAGCGCTGTTCTACCTGGCTGTCGCCAGCCTCGTCGTGCCCTCGATCATCATTTCACTGGGCATCGGCGTGGTCTTCCAGCAGATCGGCTTTCGTCCGGCCTGGTACACGTCCGCCTTCGGCGCGCATCTGACCTGGACCTTGCCGTTCGGCGTACTGATCATGTTCGCCGTCTTCAACCGCTTCTCGCCGGCCTATGAGGAGGCCGCACGCGACCTCGGCGCCACCTCCTGGCAGACCTTCGCCCATGTCGTGCTGCCGATGATCGCGCCGAGCCTGATCGGCGTTGGCCTGTTCGGCTTCACGCTGTCCTACGACGAGTTCGCGCGTACGCTGATGACCTCAGGCACCTTCAACACGCTGCCGCTCGAGATCTACGGCATGACCACCAATGTCACGACGCCTGTCCTCTACGCGCTGGGCACGGTGACCACGGTGTTTTCGTTCCTGGTGATCCTGGCAACGTTGGGCGCCATCCTCTATGTCGGCCGCCGCCGGGCGAGCGCGTGACGTGCAGATACTGGTGGTAAACCCAAACACGACGGCGAGCATGACCGAGACCATCGCGGCCGCCGCACGCGCCGTCGCCGGCGCCTGGACGGAAGTGGTTGCCGTCACCTCGTCCATGGGACCGGTATCGATCGAAGGCTATTATGACGAGGCACTGGCCGTGCCGGGCCTGCTGATGGAGATCGCCGCCGGCGAGCGTGCCGGCGCGCAGGCGGCCATCATCGCCTGTTTCGACGACACCGGCCTTGATGCGGCACGCGCCATGGCCGGTATCCCCGTTATCGGCATCTGCGAGGCGGCGCTTTCCATCGCTGCTTTCATTGCCCAGCGCTTCACCGTGGTGACAACCACCGAACGCTCGCTTGTACCTGTCGAGGGGCTGGTGCATCGCTACGGCATGGCGGGACGCGTCCGCGTGCGCGCCGCGGACATCCCCGTGCTTGCGCTGGAGGACCCGGCATCCGGCGCGGTCGGAAAACTGCGCGACGAAATCGCCCGAGCGATCGGAGAGGATCGCGCCGAGGCCATTGTGCTCGGCTGCGCCGGTATGGCCGACCTTGCACACCGGCTGCAAGCGGAGTTCCAACTGCCGGTTATCGACGGCGTCGGTGCAGCACTCAAGCAGGCCGAGGCGCTGATCTCGCTCGGCCTGTCGACATCGAAGCGCGGCGCCTATGCAAGCCCGCTGGCCAAGCCCTATCGTGGTGTGCTGAAATCCTTCTCACCCGGAATAGCCGCCGCGGAGTGAGTGCATGAAGCCGACCATCCGGACGCTTTCGCTGCAGGAGCTGGCTGTTCTCGTCGACTGGGCGGCCGCGGAAGGCTGGAATCCTGGCCTTGAAGACGCGGCGATGTTCCAGGCCGCGGACCCTGAAGGCTTCATCGGCGCCTTTGTAGGCAACGAAATGGTCGCGGCAATCTCGGCGGTGGCCTATGGAAGCGAGTTCGGCTTCATCGGCCTCTACATCTGCCGGCCGGACATGCGCGGCAAAGGCTACGCAAAGGCGGTGTGGAACGCCGGAATGACGAGACTTGCCGGCCGCACAATCGGCCTCGACGGCGTCGCCGAGCAGCAGGCGAATTACCGGCGCAAGGGCTTCAGCCCGGCCTACGAGACCATCCGCTATAGCGGCCGCAAGGCAGGCCCATCGGGCAGAGCCAACGGACTGAGGACGGTGAAGACTGAGCTCGTGCCCGACATCATCGCCTATGACGCGCATTGCTTTCCCGCGCCCCGACGTGCCTTTCTGCAGCGCTGGCTGCGGCCGCCACATCACGGGCTGGCGGCGATCAGTTCACGCGGCATCAACGGCTATGGCGTGGCGCGCCGGTGTCGATCCGGCTTCAAGATCGGCCCGCTGTTTGCCGACGACATGGAAATCGCTCTGCGATTGCTGGACGGACTGGCTGGTGCCTGCGAGGGCGGCGACCTGAGCGTCGACGTTCCAGCCACCAAACTGGACTTCATTGCAGCGCTTGATGCGGCCGGCTTTGCGCCGACCTTCACCACCACCCGCATGTACAAGGGCCCAGCCCCGAAGCTTGGGCCGCAGCGGTTGTTCGGCGTAACGACCCTGGAACTGGGATAGAAATCAGACGGGTCTCTGAACAGGTCTCCGCCAAACGATCCAAGGCTCGCTCAGGCGGCGGCGGTGCGCCGTCCCGGCACCGGATTGCCGGGCGGTTCGTGGCCGAGCGGCGTCACCAGCGTCACGTCGGGATAGCCGCTTTCGATCAGCCTGACCGCGGCCTTTGTTACTTCGTCGTCCGGCTCCAGCATGGAGAGAAAGACCTCGGTGGCATCGCCGGTCAGACGGCTGATGCCCTGCGCGTCGGCTGGTCCGCACTCGACCACGACCAGATCATAGGCGGTTGTCAGCGACTGCATGATGATCGGCAGCCGGTCGGCGGCTCGCATGGCGCGGACCGGATCGGCGGTGCCGACGGGAATGACGTGACAGTCCGAGTAGAGATCGGCGTGGATGACGTCGCTGAACTGCGCTTCCGAAGCGAGCAGGTTGGTGATGCCGGGGAAAAGCCCACTGTCCAGCATCGGCCGTGAGGCCGCCCCCGACGCGGTGAGGTCCAGCAATAGGACGCGCAGGCCGGCGTCGGCGACCTCGCGTGCCACCAGGACCGCGGATGCGGCGGCCTCGTCGCCCTCTGGCGACACGAATATGGCGCGCGCGGCACCGCTGGCGATCAGCTTTTCGGCAGCCTTCTCGACGTCGATCTCGCCCAGCGTCGAACGCACCGGTTCGGGCTCGACAGCCGTCTGCTCGGCTGCCGCTGCCTCGGCCATTGCGACCATATCGGGCGCTTCGGCCCCATAGGGCATCGCGGCCGTGTAGGGCTCGGCCTCCGCTGCAGCCGGACGTTCCGCCATCTCCTGGCGAGCGACGGGATCCTGGCGGACTGAAGGCTCATGGCGGACAACCGGCATTGCGACCCTATCAGGCGCCTGCGCCACATGGGGCATCGCGACCTCATCGATCCGCTCGAAGCGGGAACCGGTCGCCGGACGCATCGCACGGCCGGAAAACAGCTCCTGCAGAAGCGTCACAATGACCATGATCAGCAGCGATGCGGCGAAAGCGGCGCCAACGATCGGCCCGACCTTCGGGAAATAAGCCTCGGAGGGAACCGAAGCCTTCGAGGCGATCCGCGCGTCGACCGGCAGATAATTGCGATCCTGGCGCGAAGCCGCTTCGCGGTAGTTGGTCAGATACAACTCGAGTTGCTGCCGTTTGGCGGTGGCGTCGCGCTGCAGCGCATCGAGATCGACCTGCTGTTCCCCGGCCTGCGCCGACGCGGCCTTCAATGTGTTGACGTCGGCAACAAGCTGATTCTCGCGGGCCTTTGCCGTCTCGGCCTGCATCAACAGGCCCTTCATGACCTTTTGCGCCTCGCCGCGGATCTGCGCATCGAGATCGGCCAGTTGCGATTTCAGCGCGCGGATGCGTGGATGATTGCCAAGCAATGTCGTCGACAGATCGGCGATGTTGGTGCGCAGTTCGACCTGGCGCTCGCGCAGGCGCTGGATCAGGTCCGATGACAAAACCTCCGGCACGGCGTCCAGCGAACCGCCATTCTGCAGCGCCCTGCGCACACCGTCAGCGGTCGCTTCGGCCGCGGCGCGGTTGGCGCGCACTTTCGACAGTTCGCTCGACAGTTCCGAGAGCTGCTGGGTGGCCAGCACCGAATTGTTACCACCCATCAGAAGATCGGATTGTGAGCGGTAGGCAGCGACCTTGGCCTCGGCATCCTTGACCTGCTTCGACAGGTCGGCGATCTCCGGCGCCAGAAAATCGGCGGCGGCATTGTTCGATTCGAGCTTGGCGGCCCCTTGCCCCGCTATATAGGCGGCGGCAATGGCATCTGGTATGGCGGCCGCGAGCCTTGGATCTTCCGATGAGAACTCAATGGCGATGATGCGGGTCTTTTCGACGCCATAGACGTTGAGCTTCTCGTGCATTTTCTTGAGGACGCGCTCTTCCGCCGGAATCTCCATTGGATCGCTTTTCAAGCCGACGAGGACCAAAGCGCGGCTCAACGGCGACATATAGAGCGCGTCGTCGAACTCGGGCAATTTTGCCAGGCCAAGCTTTTGCGCGACCTGCTTGAGGATTTCGTTGGAGGAAATTATCTGGACCTGGGTGGCGACGCCCTGTTCGTCGAGAATAGGCTTGTCGGTATCATTGTTGTTGCTGGCCGGCCGCGTATACACGGATTCACGCGGAGCGATTTCCACCTGCGTCTCGGCCTTGTAGTGCCGGGTTGCCAGCGAGGCAAAGGCGAAAGCCGCGCCGGTCACCAACAGCGCGACGACGAGAATGCGCAGCCAACTCCTCGCCAGGCTGCCGAAGAGCTGGCTGAGATCGACGTCGACATCTGCGGCCGCGGACTGAACGGACATGCATCCCTACTCCGATACTGGGTCAGCACGCACCGTAAACAACTATGGTAACTCAGCCGTTAAGATCGCGGTAAGTTTCCATTAGGGTTTACTGGCGGGCGATAAACAAAACCGCCAGAAATCGTAAAACTCTTGCCGATGCGCCGTCCGTCGGCCGCCCCCTTTACCGGCCATTAACCCTAACAGGATGATAACGGACCTCGATCCCTAGAGTTGCTGCGACGTTGCGGCGACCAGTCGAAGGTACCTATCCGGTCATGAAAAGCACTGCTTCCCTCTTTCGTGCGCTGCTTGCCGTATCGATGCTCGCCGGCTGTTCCAGCTACCGGCCGACGCCGGCAGCTTTCCATGAGGTGCTCGATCAGCCCTATCGTCTTGGCGCCGGCGACCGCGTCCGCGTCACCGTGTTCGAGCAGGATGGCCTGACCAACACCTACAGCGTCGACCAATCCGGCTACCTCTCCTTCCCGCTTGTCGGCGCCATACCGGCGCGCGGCCACACCGCACAGCAGATGGAAAAGCAAATCGCCGACAAATTGCGGCAAGGCTATCTGCGCGATCCAGACGTTTCGGTCGAGATCGACCGCTATCGGCCGATCTTCGTCATGGGCGAAGTGGGTGCGGCCGGCCAATATTCCTATGTTCCCGGCCTGACGGTGCAGAAGGCCATCGCCATTGCCGGTGGTTTCTCGCCGCGTGCCAATCAGGAAAGCGTCGACATCACCCGCGACATCAACGGCAAGGTGATGACCGGCCGCGTGGTCACCTCGGACCCGCTGCTGCCCGGCGATACCGTCTACGTCCGCGAACGCCTGTTCTGACGAACCACGTGGCGGACACACTCAGGATCGTCCACTGCTTTCGCTCACCCGTCGGGGGAATATTCCGGCATGTGCGCGACCTGACCGAGGCGCAGGTCGCCGCCGGGCATTCCGTCGGCATCGTTTGCGATTCGACGACGGGCGGCGCGTTCGAGGAGCGTCTGTTCGAGCAGATGAAGGACATGCTGGCGCTCGGCATCCACCGCACGCCGATGCAGCGCCATGTCGGCCCGGGCGACCTTGCCTCGGCCTGGCGCACTTACAGGATCATCAAGGAATTGCGGCCGGACGTATTGCACGGGCACGGCGCCAAGGGTGGCGCCTATGCCCGTCTGTTCGGCTCATTGTTGCGGGTATCAAGGTCTCGCGTAGCCCGCCTTTATTCGCCGCATGGCGGCTCTCTCCACTATGACGAGAACACGACCACCGGAAAGCTGTTCTTCGCGCTCGAGCGCTTCATGGCTCGCTTCACCGACTGCCTGCTGTTTGTCTCCGACTATGAACGGCAAACCTACCGCAGGAAGGTCGGCGAACCGCCCATTCCCAACACCCTGGTCTATAACGGCCTGCGCGCCACCGAATTCGAGCCGGTGATCGCCGAGACGGACGCAGCCGATCTGCTCTATATCGGCATGATGCGCGACCTGAAGGGGCCGGACATCTTCATCGATGCACTGGCGCTGGCCGGCCCCCAGTTCGGCCGCGCGCTGACCGCGGTCATGGTCGGCGACGGCGACGACCTGCCGCGTTACCACGTGCGAGTGAAACGCCTCGGGCTCGAGCGCCATGTCCGCTTCCTGCCGCCGATGCCGGCCAGGGAGGCCTTTGCACTGGCGGCGCTCGTCATCGTTCCCTCGCGCGCCGAAGCCATGCCCTATATCGTCCTGGAAACGCTAGCCGCGGGAAAGCCGATGATCGCCACCGCGGTCGGTGGCATTCCGGAGATATTCGGCACCGGTTCCCCTGCCCTGATCCGGCCCGACCCGGTCGAGCTTGCCGACAAGATGAGCCAGGCGCTGACCGACCCAGTTGCCTATAGCGACCTGATGCCCGATGGCGCCGACCTCAAGGCGCGCTTCGGCGCCGATGTGATGGCCGCCAACATCGAGAAGGCCTACTTCGCCGCGCTAGACAGATAGCCGCAAGGTCAAGCCGTTTCAAAGCCACGGGTTGTTTCAAGGGTTTCTTAGCTCTCTTTTGCTATTCACCGAAGGGAAGCTTGCGGAAAGCCCCCATGAACGAGATCGACCCAGCGCGCCGCTTTTCAGCAGAGGCGGTGCGTAAATTCGACGGCCCGGCCGATGGCGACATGCCAAGCGGCATGAACGATGTCGCCCGCCAGGTCGCCACGCAGTACAGGCGCGATACCATGTCGCCGATCATGGTCAGCGGCGTCCTGCGCATGGTCGAATTCGGCTTGCTGCTGCTGTCCGGGCTCGCCGTCTATTTCCATTATGTCGGGTTCTTCAACTATCTCGCCTGGCAGTATCCGCTGACGATCGCCGCCGCGTCGTTCCTTGCCGTGGTGCTGCTCGACGTCACCGACTGTTACCAGATCGTCGCCCTGATGCGGCCCATCGCCAATTTCGGCCGCGTGCTGCTGGCCTGGGCTGGTGCCTTCGCGCTGATGGCGTTGACCGCGTTCGCCATGAAGATGTCGCAGGACTATTCGCGCCTTCTGTTCGGCACCTGGTTCGTCATCGGTTTCGTTCTCATCTTCGGCCTCAGGCTGGTGATGTCGAAGCTGATCCGGCGCTGGGCGCGCGATGGCCGCATGGAGCGGCGCGCCGTCATCGTCGGCGGCGGCAAGGCGGCGGAAATCCTCATCCGCTCCGTCGAAAAGCAGCCGTACAACGACATCCGCATCTGCGGCATCTTCGACGATCGCGGCGACAAGCGCTCGCCGCCCATCGTCGCCGGCTATCCCAAGCTCGGCACCATTTCGGAACTGATCGAGTTCGCACGCATCGCCCGCATCGACATGCTGATCGTGTCGCTGCCGCTGACGGCCGAATCGCGTGTGTTGCAGTTACTGAAAAAACTGTGGGTGCTGCCGGTCGACATCCGGCTGTCGGCGCATTCCAACGCACTGCAGTTTCGCCCGCGCGCCTATTCCTACATCGGCTCGGTGCCGATGCTCGATATCTTCGACAAGCCGATCAACGACTGGGATTCGGTCGCCAAGCGCGCCTTCGACATCGTCTTCAGCCTCATCGGCATCGTCGTGTTCTCGCCGGTGATGCTGGCGACCGCCATCGCCATCAAGCTCGACAGCAAGGGGCCGGTGCTGTTCCATCAGAAGCGGCACGGCTTCAACAACGAGACCATCGAGGTCTACAAGTTCCGTTCGATGTATACGGACAAGGCCGACCCGACCGCCAAGCAGACGGTGACCAAGAACGACCCGCGCGTCACCCGCGTCGGCCGCTTCATCCGCAAGACCTCGATCGACGAGCTGCCGCAGTTCTTCAACTCGCTGCTGGGTTCGCTGTCGCTGGTCGGCCCGCGCCCGCATGCCATCGCCGCGCAGTCACACAACCTGCTCTACAACGAGGTGGTCGACGGCTATTTCGCACGCCACAAGGTCAAGCCCGGCGTCACCGGCTGGGCGCAGATCAATGGCTGGCGCGGCGAGATGGACACCAACGAGAAGATCCGCATGCGGACGGAGTACGACCTCTACTACATCGAGAACTGGTCGCTGCTGTTCGACTTGCGCATCCTGTTCCTGACGCCGATCCGGCTGCTCAACACGGAAAACGCCTATTGAGCGCGATCAGCCATGATTTGCCGCGCGCGGCGGTCAACGCCAAGCTGATCGCGCTGATTTCCTCATGCGCGGTCTTCCTCGGCATTCTGCTGTCCGGCTTCGTCATCAGCGAGCCGGCGCCCTATGAACTCTACATGGCCGGGCTGATCGCCATCTGGGCGCTTTTCGGCTTGAGGATTTCCCGCGCGGCCACGCCACTTCTGGTGCTGCTGGTGACGATGAACATCGGCGGCATGATCTCCATGACGCAGATGGCGGACCTCGCCAATACGCCGCTCTATCTCGCCGTATCGCTGTTTCTCGCCTTCAGCGCGGTGTTCTTCGCATCGATCACCGCTGTGCGGCCGAGCCTCTACCGATTGATCTTCATTGCCTACGTGGCTTCTGCCGTGGCGACCTCGCTGCTTGGCATTGCAGGCTATTTCCACGCCTTTCCGGGCGCGGAGATGTTCACCAAATACGACCGTGCCGCTGGCGCCTTCCAGGACCCGAACGTGTTCGGCCCGTTCCTGGTGCTGCCCGGCATCTATCTGCTCTACCTGCTCCTGACCGGGCCTGTCTCGCGCATGCCGCTGCTGGCGGTGCCGCTGCTGATCATCACCGCCGGCATCTTCTTCTCCTTCTCGCGCGGCGCCTGGGGCATGTTCGCCGTCTCGGCTGTCCTGCTCACCGGCTGCCTGTTCCTGCAGAGCGCCAGCGGCATGTTCCGGCTACGCGTGGTGGTGATGACGATCGCCGCGCTGGCGCTGCTGGTCGTCGCCATGATCGTCATCCTGCAGCTGCCCGGCGTGTCGGAGATGTTCTCCAACCGTGCCCATCTCGAGCAGAGCTACGACACCGCCCGCCTGGGACGCTTCGCCCGCTACGCTATCGGCTTCCAGATGGCGATGGAGCATCCGTTCGGCATCGGCCCGCTGGTGTTCGGCACGATATTCGGCGAAGACACCCACGACATCTGGCTGAAGATGCTGATGGACTATGGCTGGCTCGGCTTCGTGTCGTTCCTCGCGCTCGTCGCCTGGACGATAGCAGCCGGCTTCCGCATCCTGCTCCGCGACCGGCCGTGGCAGCCCTATCTGTTGTGCGCCTATGTCGCCTTCATCGGCAATGTCGGGCTCGGCACCTTCATCGACATCGACCACTGGCGCCACGTCTACCTGCTGCTCGGACTGATCTGGGGCGCGATTGCACTGGAGTATAGGCACCAGCGGCTGTTGCGGCCTGCCTCGCAGCGCTCATCCGCACCCGCAATCGCAGTGGGATAAAAGTCGCCGAATTCGGTTGACCCGAGCGGGGTTATCACGATACATCGCGACCGGTCCGGAGTGTAGCGCAGCCCGGTAGCGCACTTGACTGGGGGTCAAGGGGTCGTCGGTTCGAATCCGGCCACTCCGACCATTTCAAAGCAAAGCCTTACCCCCGAGGGCTTTATACTTTCTGCCTGCTAATTTCGAATTGGGTAGCGCCAATGGCAACGGCTCTTGTTACCAGCGTGACCGGCCGAGCGTATGGATAAGACGCGCGGCTAGGAAGGCGGACCTTTAATACAGATTCATGTGCTCGAGGAAGAATGCGCGCAGCTGGCTTTCTCCGCTCGAGCCGGGTTTAAAATTGTCGGTATTGAAATAGTCCCAATCCACAGGAACCATGTTGAAATACCGCCCAAATGCGCTCGATGGCGCAAACTGGCCAGGCGCGGTGATTTGGCGATAAATCTTTCCGAATATGGAGGCCAAGGCTCTATATCCGTTCGTCCGAGGCAATATGTTTCCAACACCAAGGCGCCCCACGCAAGCGGCCAGCGCTCCTGTACGGCGAGGAAATATTGCTCGTAGATTTTCCCGATTGAAATATCGTTGTCGTCCAAAAAAAGGTTGCGAAATACCAACCTATCCAATTCCTTAGCACTGGGACGCTGCAGTTTCTGATTCCGCAGAAGGGCATCCCGATCAACTTTCGGGTCGTCGCTGATATAGCGAAGGAGCCCATCAACGAACGTGGCTTGGGTTATCGTTTCTGTCCCAACACGGCCTTCCGTTGCGACCCCCAAGCGTTTAATTCGATCTTTGAAGGGACTGCCGTCAGTTCGATCTAGCGCCACGGCGACGTTGTGGCATGTTTTGTACGGGCTCCTAGCCTTTGCCAAGTCAAACAAATCAATTGCAAGACTGCGATTGACCTTTGTTTGTTCCAAGTTCACCGTGGCAAAAACATAGGCTTGGTCCGCGATGTCGCTTCCGATAAAAATCGAAGCGATCACGTCGAAATTCTTCTGCTTAGAAGTCTCAAGGCCAGCGATACGATGCTGACCGTCAATAACTCGACATAAATTTGAAAAGATCGTACTCGGCTTAGTATCACCCCTCCTCGTATTGGAAAAAACGATCTCCGACGTTTTTTCGTCGTACCAAGCAAAGTCGCTTGCTACAGATATTATGATTGACGAGGGGAAAGTCGCATCCAAGAAATTTACGTACTCGTTGAGTTCCTGAACCCGCCTCTCGTTCAGCGGCCTTTGAATACCCAAGTATTTTTCGACGTCGCGCTCGGACTGCAGACGGCGCCTGACATCAAAATAGGTCATCCTTTGGATGGAAGCTTGGTCGATGCTCGCAACGTATATGTCACCAATCGGCTGTCGGACGCACACTGCCTTGAACCGCTTTTCCAACACCTTGGTATCGACATGAGCGTCCAAGCCTTCAACCATGAGTTTTACCAAATTGTTTGACAAAATCCTCAGTGTCGAGCCGCATAACGCCGGCCGCACCTGATTCAAGAGAGTTGCGGATTAGCGTAACAGAGAGCCAGATGGCAATCGAACATAGCGTAACCACCAAGGACATATACCAAAGAATATCTTTGGATATTATTGCAAAACTGAAAGGAACCGCCTGTCTTCCGATGATGCAAGCTGATATTAAACATATGGCGAATGTTGTGATAGATAGTAGGTTTCTCCATGGGAACGATCGACTGAACCCGTCATCCCTTTTGTCATACTCTCTAGTTATCAAGTAGAATAGAGGACCAATTGTTACCGCCGATATAAGCAATGCCTCTCCGGAATAGAGATACGATCCGAGTTGGACAAAAATACTTTTTCCTTCGAGCATTTTTAACATTGTGGTTAGCCATACAGGCATTAGCGCGAATACGGCGAGGAAGCCAAGCTCTGAGAATGCATCCTTTGAGTGTAGCGCGGCAAACTTAACCCACGATGGAATGCCCATCATGCTACTCCCATGGCGTCAAAAGAGGTCATCAGCAACTCGCTTGTGCTTACGCGCCCTTTGTTCGAACCCGAAATGACGCTCGCTCGGTGAATTGGCAGCGATTCCATGACCCCTTCGTACAACGATCTAATAGAAGGATGATCGGCGTTCGTGAGGGCGACATAAACACCTCGATGTATCGCGCGTTGGATGGCACTTTTCAGCCTTAGCTGATCATCCCACGAAAAGATTTTTTCATTGTACTTCACGAACCCGTTGG
The DNA here is from genome assembly GCF_040318045.1 of Mesorhizobium sp. M1338. Taxonomy (NCBI): domain Bacteria; kingdom Pseudomonadati; phylum Pseudomonadota; class Alphaproteobacteria; order Hyphomicrobiales; family Phyllobacteriaceae; genus Mesorhizobium; species Mesorhizobium sp. M1338. The sequence goes on from NZ_JAMYLL010000022.1 coordinate 63,873, forward strand.
TGTTGTGTGCAACGGTGTAGGGCGGATCCACAAAAAGAAAATCACCATTGTCAGCTCGATCGACAGTTTCCTCGAAATCACAGCATCGAATGCTCGCACCGCTTAAGAGCGAGCTTGCTAATTCGAAATTGTCATTTTCGAATATGATCTGTGATTTTGTCCCGATTGGGACATTGAACCGCCCGGCGAGATTTTCTCTATAGAGCCCATTCCAACAAGCGCGATTCAGATACAAGAATCGCGATGCATTTAAAATCGGATCGCTCTCATTGTGATCTCGTTGAAAGTAATAGTAGTCTTTCGAGTGTTTTTGCTGGTGGCGCTGAAGCGCGGCCCATACTCCACTCCAGTCTGACTGTATGGCGCGATAGACTTCAATTAGCCGAGAATTGAGGTCTGATAAGATCGCGTTGGCTGGGCAATGGCTAAAATAAATTGCCCCCCCACCGAGGAAGGGCTCAAGGTACCGACCAGGGTAGTTTGGAATGTTAAATAGCGGGTGGTCCGCAAGCCATCGCTTACCGCCCGCCCACTTCAAAAATGGTTTTGACTTCGCCAGATCCCCCATGGCGAGACCATTATCTTGTGATCTTCGACAGTCAAGCGTTTCTACAGTTACATTCAGATGATCTGGGCGCGAGTGCAGCTTTTTTATTTCAAGCGTGCCGATCGAGAGAGCGCCTGAATATTTGACCACCGGTCAAAGGGGTCGCCGACCCCAATCCAGCCACTCGGACAAGAACAGGGAATCTCGGATCGCGACGAGATTAAATCGCGCCGCCTACCGTCGAACCTATGCAGTCTCCCTGCTACCCCTGACAGACATCCACCCACTCAGCGCCGGTAATCTCTACCAAGCGCTGCGGTACAATCCGCACGGCGGCGTTGGTGGCGCCTGCCGCCGGCACCACCTCTTCGAACTCCCGCAGCGATACATCGCAATAGACCGGCAGCGGCGCCGGGAGGCCGAACGGGCAGACGCCGCCGACCGGGTGGCTCGTCGCCTCGACAACTTCCGCGGCGTCGAGCATGCGCGGCTTGCCGCCGAACTGGTCCTTGAATTTGCGGTTGTCCAGCCTGGCGATGCCGCTGGTCACCACCAGCATGGTGCGGTCGCCGACGCGCAGGCAGATCGTTTTGGCGATCTGTGCCGGCAGGACGCCATGCGCCTCAGCCGCCAGGGTCACCGTCGCCGAGCTCGCTTCGGTGACGATGACATCGATGCCAGGTGCGTGAGCGGCGAAGAAGGCACGAACGGATTCCAGGCTCATCGTCAAAACCCATGGTTCAAAACTTGATGGACGGCATCGCGTATAAACACGCGCGACACACAAATCGGCAAGCCCCAGGCCGAGGCAGGGAGACGGCGGCACCCGACAAAAACAAACCCGCCAAGGATGCCTTGGCGGGTTGTCGGGCATGCCTGAGGGCTGATCTATGTCAGGGGTCGACCTTGCGCCGGCGTCGGCACGGCCGGGGTGATCAGGGCCTCCTGCGGAAGTCGAAGCGCGGACACAATACGACGCAGCTTCGACGGATCGGTCACCCTGCCGTTCTCGATATCCTCAATCTCGTCGACCGCCAGACCGCATGTCAGGGAAAGCTTTTCCACGCTGTAGCCGCGGGTCTCCCGCATCGCTCTGAGGGTGCTGTGGTCAGGCCCGTTCCCGTTGGCTGCCGGTTCGGAGAGGGCTTCGCTTTTTGCATTATGGGGCATTGGCAACTCCATGACTGAAAGAGTTTGATCAAATGTGGAGTGCTGCCTGAGACGATCGGGAACATGCCCGCTCGCCGGCGATTTGCCAAGAGCCAAACCGACCGTCACGGGATCGTGAACCAGGCGCCTGTGAGGCCGTCTCACGCAGATCGGCTCCATCAAGTTCTTTTGAACACCCGAGCACCTTTTTGCTCAGTGGTTTCGTCAGGGATGCATCCGAATGACCGGGCCTACGCCTCAGCGCCGGCTGAACAGCAGGCTGGCAACGAGACCGATCACCACAAGGCCGACCGCGGCCGCCGCCGGATGGTCGCGGGCCGACTTCTCGATCACCCTGCCCTGTTTGCGGATCGCCGGCATGGCATCGCGCAGACGCCCCGCAAGATCGGAATAGGTATCGAGCGCGGCATCGCGACCATCTTCGTAGTAATCGCCGCCTCGCCTGGCCACGGCCTTCTTCAGGCTGGCCAATTCCCTGGTGAGAGCCGCGACCTGCCTGTCGAGATCGATGTCCGAGAGGGTCGAAAATGATGCCATGATGTGTTTCCTTCACGTGCAGAAGGAAAGGTAACGCCTTACCGGAAGACGGGTTCCGGTTTTTGAAATATCGATGTCGCTTCGGGCAGCGGTCAGCGCACCTGGTCGAGCAGACGCTTGCATTCCAGGAGGTCGAACAGCGCCTCCTGGAGCAGCGCACGATTGTCGCGCGAGAGTTTCGACGCGTCCGGCTGCACCGGACCGTCCTCGTCGCTCTTGCCCAAGCCGAAAAAGCGGCGACTGGGTTTGACGCGCGGCTGGCCAACCAGTTCGTCGTCCATGCCGCGCGGCTGGGCCGCGGGCGTCAACGGCACTTGATCGGCCTGCTTTCGCTGCGAGATCGCCTCGACGGCGGCCATGTCACCATTGCCGATGGCGACCAGGAAATGATTTCCGTTCTCGCGCAACAGCTTCTGCACGCCCTTGATGGTGTAGCCCTGGTCGTAGAGCATGTGGCGGATGCCCTTGATCAGCTCGACATCCTGCGGCCTGTAGTAACGACGGCCGCCGCCGCGCTTCATCGGCTTGATCTGGGTGAAACGCGTTTCCCAGAAGCGCAGCACATGCTGCGGCAAATCGAGATCTTCAGCGACCTCGCTGATGGTACGAAAGGCGTCCGGGCTCTTGTCCATGGGCGAATCCTCACGCTGGACGATGATCCGGCTTACCCTGCCGAATCGGGTCTTATTTCAGCGGTTTATGAAGCAATATTCAAGCCCGACGTCATGGCGGCGGCGGTTTTCAACCGCGCAATGGTCACTTGCCGCTTTTGGCCTTGCCGCTTTGGTGGGAGCGCAAGATACGGTTCTTCAGGACATTCGACGACTTGAAGGTCATCACCCGGCGCGGCAGGATCGGCACTTCTTCACCGGTCTTGGGGTTGCGGCCGATGCGCTCGTTCTTGGAGCGGACGTGGAATGTCGCGAAGGACGACAGCTTCACCGTTTCGCCACGGACGATCGCTTCGCAGATTTCGTCCAGCACCGCTTCGACGAGTTCGGCCGATTCAGTGCGCGACAGGCCGACCTTCCGGTAAACCGCCTCGGCAAGGTCGGCGCGCGTAAGTGTCTTTCCCCCCATCCGACCGTCCCATCAGCTCAAAACATAAAATTCGGCACAACAACGGCAGAGCCTAAGTAATTGATCCGGCAAGGTCAAGGACCGAAACCGGACCGTTTGGCACTTACCAGCGAACCAGGACCGCGCCCCAGGTGAAGCCGCCACCCATGGCCTCCAGAAGCACGAGATCGCCCTTCTTGATGCGGCCGTCGGCGACGGCCACCGAAAGTGCCAACGGCACGGAAGCCGCCGAGGTGTTACCGTGTAAATCGACCGTAACCACCACCTTTTGCTCAGCTATCCCGAGTTTCTTGGCGGAAGCGTCAATAATTCGTTTATTGGCCTGGTGCGGCACGAACCAGTCGAGATCATCGGCTGATATGCCGGCTTGCGAGAACGTCGCTTCGATGACATCGGTGATCATGCCCACCGCATGCTTGAAGACTTCGCGGCCCTCCATTCGGAGGTGGCCGACGGTGCCCGTGGTCGATGGCCCGCCGTCGACGAAAAGCTTGTCCTTGTGCGCTCCGTCGGAGCGCAGGCTGGCCGCCAGGACGCCACGGTCGGCGATCGTGCCAGTCCCCTCGCCGGCTTCCATGACCACGGCACCGGCGCCATCGCCAAACAGCACGCAGGTCGAGCGGTCGCTCCAGTCGAGGATGCGCGAGAATGTTTCCGAGCCGATGACCAGGACGCGCTTGGCCAGGCCGCCGCGGATGTAGAGGTCGGCCGTGGCCACGGCGTAGACGAAGCCCGAGCAGACCGCCTGCAGGTCGAAGGCAAACCCGTGATGCATGCCGAGCCGGTTCTGGATCTCGACGGCGGTGGCCGGGAATGTGTTGTTGGGCGTGGAGGTCGCCAGCACGATCAGATCGAGGTCGGCGGGCGTGAGACCCGCATCGGCAAGTGCTGCGCGCGCCGCCGCCTCACCGAGCGAAGCCGTCGTCTCGTCATCCCCGGCGATATGGCGCTGGCGAATACCGGTGCGCTGGGCGATCCACTCGTCGGAGGTCTCGACCATGCCTTCAAAATCGGCATTCTTCATGATTCGGCGGGGCAGCGCGGCGCCTGTGCCGCGCACGACTGATCTGATCAAAGTTCTTTCCTATTCCTTTGCGTCGGTAACGACGTCGGATTTCCTGTTTGCCTGGGCATGCGGGTTGCGCGCATGGAACAGGTCGAGGTCGGCCTCGATGCGGTCGAGCAGATTGTTGCGCACCATATCATAACCAAGCTCGATCGCCGCGGCGAAGCCGTCCGAATCGGCACCTCCATGGCTTTTCACCACGATGCCGTTCAGTCCCAGGAAGACGCCGCCATTGGAGCGGCCGACATCCATCTTTTCGCGCAGGCGATCGAAGGCGCCCTTGGCGAAGATGTAGCCGATCCTGGCCATCAGCGTCCGGCTCATCGCCGCGCGCAGATAGCCACCGATCTGGCGCACCGTGCCTTCCGCCGTCTTCAGCGCGATGTTGCCGGCAAAGCCCTCGGTGACGACAACGTCGACCACGCCCTTGCCGATGTCGTCGCCTTCGACGAAACCGTGATAGTTCATCGAGGCCATGTTGGCTTCGCGCAGCATGCGCCCGGCCTCCTTGACCTCTTCCTGGCCCTTGATCTCCTCGACTCCGACATTGAGCAGGCCGACGCTCGGCCTGGCGACGCCGAAGACCGAGCGCGCCATGCCGGTGCCCAGAATGGCAAAGTCGATCAGTTGGTGCGCATCGGCGCCGATCGTGGCGCCAACGTCCAGCACCACGCTTTCGCCGCGCAATGTCGGCCACAGCGCCGCGATCGCCGGGCGATCGATGGTGGCCATGGTGCGCAGGCAGAATTTCGACATCGCCATCAGCGCGCCGGTGTTGCCGGCGGAAATGCAGGCGTCCGCCGTGCCGGCCTTGACCGCTTCCACCGCCTTCCACATCGACGACTTCCAGCGGCCATGGCGCAGCGCCTGGCTCGGCTTGTCGTCCATCCTGACCGCTACCTCGCAATGGAAGAACTCGCTGATCTCGGCGAGCTTCGGAAATTTGGCGAGTTCCGGGCGCACGACCTCCTCACGGCCGTAGATGACGAAGCGGATGTCGGGACGGCGGGTCGCGACCGTCATGAGCGCCGGAATGACCACGGCTGGTCCGTGATCGCCGCCCATGGCATCGATGGAAATCCTGATCACGCGGTATTTATCTCACGGTTATGCGGGCAGGTCGCTTCAGCGACCGCGAAGGTTCGGCGAAAATAACGGTTTTGGGCTGCCGCACAACCGACTTTTCCGTCGCGGGCGAGCTTTTCAGGATTTTCCCAGCAAGGATCGCAGTTTCTGCTGAAATTCATTCTCCGCTGGTTCGGTCTCGGTGCCGGCATTCAGCGAGGCGCCCTGCTTGCGCGGATAGGGGTCGATGGCCAGTCCGAAGTACTGTTCGGCAAGTGCCCCGACATCGATCGTGTCACCGGAAAATGTTTCGGGACTGTCAGGGCCTTCCGCGTCGAGCAGTATCTCGCCGCCACCATCGAAACCCTGCCGTCCAAGCTTGGAGTCCTCGGGCAGCAACAGCGCTTCGACCGGTTCGTCGATATGCGCTTCGACAGGCTCGAGCGTGACGATACAGGCTTGGGTGATGTTTGCTTCGACGCGACCGCTGATCTTCACGCCATTGCGTTTCCATGACGCCACCAGAAGCTCGGCGCGATAGGATTCGACCGAAATCAGCCCGTGCTCCTCGGCCAGCGCCGCGCGCTGCGCGGCATCGGCCTCGATAACCACCGGCAGACCCTTCTGCGGCACGCGAGTGACGTTTGCGCGGAAGGATACCGGGCTTTGCGGGTCAACGTGCTTCATTGTTCAACCTCCCTTGGGACGGGAAACGCCAGCGCGCCGGCAACAATCGATTCGGATGGTTGCGCGGCCAGTTGATTGCAAGCGTCGGTGACATACGCGGCCAGCAGCGACGCTTCCGGCCAGGCGCCGGCGTCGGGCCGGACATTGCGGGCAAGGGCCGCGGTGAGCCCTTCGCGGTCATTTCTTTCCAGCGCATCATCATAGGCGGCGGTTCGTCCATAAAACATCCTTGCCAACTTTTTCATGCGTTTGGGTACGCCGACATCGCCAACGCCCAATTCCCGCAGCGAATGATCGACGTCGAGGAAGAACTCGTCGATCAGCACTTGAGCAACCTCTTGCGCCACGCCGTCCTCACCACGCAACCGGTGCTGGAACAGGAACATGTGCAGCGACAGCATCTCGAAACGGCCAAGCGGCGTGTCTGGCACATTCCAATGGGAATAAAACACGGTCTGCCGCGCCGCCGCCACGATTTGTGCGTAAAGCGCCTCGGTGATAGCGCGGTTGGCGTGGCGTTCGCGGCCAAAAAAGCGCTGGAACATTGGGGATGGTCTCCTGGGGACCGTTTGTTGAAGTGGCCTTGTTGCATCGGCAAGCAAGCTGGTTTACCGGTTTCGCGGCCCAGCGCAAGTTGCGGCCAGCTAATGGAGTTGTTGTTGCGCGCGCTGAATTTCAAGTCGACCTTCTCGTCCAGGCCCGCCGGCGCGATCTCGCTGCTGGTTATCATTTCGGCGCTATCCGCCTGCCACACCAACAAGATGATCGGTGACCTCAGCCCGAGCGAGACGCTGACGCAAGGGTACGTCATCGACCAGCAGGCAATCGATTCGGTGCCCGTCGGCTCCAGCCGCGAGCAGGTGCTGCTGGCGCTCGGCACGCCGTCGACGACGGCGACCTTCGACAATGAGGCGTTCTACTACATTTCGCAGACGCGCAAGCGCTACGTCGCCTTCGACAAGCCGAGGCTCATCGACCAGAAGGTGCTGGCGGTCTATTTCGGCGCGGACGGGCGCGTCACCCAGATCGCCAATTACGGGCTGAAGGACGGCAAGATGTTCGACTTCGTCTCGCGCACCACCCCGACCGGCGGCAAGGATCAGAACTTCCTCAGCCAGATCATCAACGGCGCCAGCAAGCTGGCCCCCGGCATTCCCGGCGGCGGCACTCCCTGATCTCAGACCGCCTTCCCTCGAGGAGGGCAGCATCATCTCAGTCGACCAAAAAACCCGCGGGAGCGATCCCGCGGGTTTTATTCGACCAATGCTCCTCGATCAGCCGTGCGCGAGCACGGCCAGCAGCAAGAGCGCGACAATGTTGGTGATCTTGATCGCCGGGTTGACGGCCGGGCCGGCGGTGTCCTTGTAGGGATCGCCGACCGTGTCGCCGGTCACCGAAGCCTTGTGCGCTTCGGAACCCTTGAGGTGCTTGACGCCGTCCTTGTCGACGAAGCCGTCCTCGAAGGACTTCTTGGCGTTGTCCCAGGCGCCACCACCCGAAGTCATCGAGATGGCGACGAACAGGCCGTTGACGATGACGCCGAGCAGCGAGGCGCCCAGCGCTGCAAAGGCGGATGCCTTCGAGCCCGAGATCAGCAGCACGCCGAAGTAGACGACGAGCGGCGCCAGCACCGGCAGCAGAGACGGGATGATCATTTCCCGGATCGCCGCCTTGGTCAGCAGATCGACCGCGCGGGCGTAGTTCGGCTTGGAGGTACCGGCCATGATGCCCGGATCCTCGCGGAACTGCTTGCGCACCTCCTCGACGATGGCGCCGGCCGCGCGGCCGACGGCCGTCATGGCGATGCCGCCGAACAGATACGGGATCAGGCCGCCGAAGATCAGGCCGGCGACGACGTAGGGGTTGGAGAGATCGAAGGAGATCTCGCCCATGCCTTGGAAGTAGGGATATTTGTCGCCATTGGCGGCAAAGAACTTCAGGTCGTTCGAGTAGGCGGCAAACAGCACCAGTGCGCCGAGGCCGGCCGAACCGATGGCGTAGCCCTTGGTCACCGCCTTGGTGGTGTTGCCGACCGCGTCGAGCGCGTCGGTGGAGTGGCGCACTTCCTTGGGCAGGCCGGCCATTTCGGCGATACCGCCGGCATTGTCGGTGACCGGGCCGAAGGCGTCGAGCGCAACGATCATGCCGGCAAGGCCGAGCATCGTCGTGACCGCGATCGCCGTGCCGAAGAGGCCGGCGAGCTGATAGGTCGAGATGATGCCGCCGACGATGACGATCGCCGGAAGTGCCGTCGATTCCAGTGAGACCGCAAGGCCCTGGATGACGTTGGTGCCGTGACCGGTGACCGACGCCTGGGCGATGGAGTTCACCGGGCGCTTGTTGGTGCCGGTGTAGTACTCGGTGATCACGACGATGAGACCGGTCACCACGAGGCCGATCAGGCCGCAGAAGAACAGGTTCTTGCCGGTGATGACCATGCCGGAAACGGTGCCGATCTCGCCCCAGCCAAGACATACGGAGGTAGCGACGCCGAGACCGACGACGGACAACAGGCCGGTGACGATCAGGCCCTTGTAGAGCGCGCCCATGATCGAGCCGTTCGAGCCGAGCTTGACGAAGAAGGTGCCGACGATCGAGGTCAGGATGCAGGCGCCGCAAATGGCGAGCGGATAGAGCATCGCCGCGCCGAGAACGGCGGTGCCGCCGAAGAAGATGGCAGCGAGAACCATGGTGGCGACGACCGTCACCGCATAGGTTTCGAACAGGTCGGCGGCCATGCCGGCGCAGTCGCCGACATTGTCGCCGACATTGTCGGCGATGGTGGCCGGGTTGCGCGGATCATCTTCCGGGATACCGGCTTCGACCTTGCCGACGAGATCGCCGCCGACGTCGGCGCCCTTGGTGAAGATACCGCCGCCGAGACGGGCGAAGATCGAGATCAGCGATGCGCCGAAGCCGAGCGAGACCAGCGAATCGATGACGATGCGGTCATTGGGCTGAAGGCCCAAGAAGTGGGTCAGGACAAGGTAGTAGATCGACACGCCGAGCAAGGCCAGGCCAGCAACCAGCATGCCGGTGATGGCGCCCGACTTGAAAGCGATGTCGAGGCCGGCAGCGAGGCTGTTTGATGCGGCCTGCGCCGTGCGAACGTTGGCGCGAACGGAGACATGCATGCCGATGAAGCCGGCGGAGCCCGAAAGCACCGCGCCGATCAGGAAGCCGACCGCGGCGGTGATGGACAGCAACCACCAGGCGAGCACGAGGACGACGACGCCAACGATGGCGATGGTGGTGTACTGACGCGCCAAATAGGCTTGTGCGCCTTCGCGGATGGCCGCGGAGATTTCCTGCATGCGTGCATTGCCCTGATCGGCCGCGAGGACCGAACGTGTCGCCCAGATGGCGTAAAGGATTGAAAGCAGGCCGCAGGCGATGACGGCGGAAATAATTGTCATTGCCGGATTTTCCTCGATTGATGGCCCAAAAGAACCCCTCCCTGGGCCGTTGAGACAAAGACCGGATTCCGAGCACGGAATCCGCCTCCTCGCAGCGGTGTATGCGAAACAGGGCTGCGAACGTCAAGATATTGTTCGGTTTTTGCCCGGCTTTCGCCTAAAAGTGGAAAGCGGCGGCATTCCCATCGGCGTCGTTGTTGAATTAGATCGATTGAATGAGGACGATTTCGTCTGGTTGCCGGCGACAAGGAAGGACGCTCGGGCTGATCCAAACCCACGCCGCGGAGTAAGGCCGCACGATCCCCTGCTTTGCAAATGCTCATCGCGAGCATATCTTCTGGACCAAGACAGGAGTTGATCGATGAAATTCAAAGCTATTGTCCACGAAGCCGAAGAGGGTGGATTCTGGGCCGAAGTCCCCGCCATTCCAGGGTGCGCGACGCAGGGAGAAACCCTGGACGAGCTGTTGGCAAATCTGCGCGAAGCCATCGAGGGCTGTCTTTCAGTCGACCTTCCGTCGTCGTCGACTTCGAAACCCGGCAGGATCGTGGAAGTCGCTGTTTGAAGTCCATCTCCGGCAAGGAACTCTCGCGGGTAGTCGAGCGACGCGGTTGGGAGCTCCTGCGCGTCGCCGGAAGCCATCATATCTACGGAAAGCAGGGAAGCGTTGTACGTCTCTCGATTCCGATACATGCAAATAAGCCGCTCAAGACTGGCCTCTTGCGCCATCTTCTAAAGGTGGCGGAAGTTGGCGAAGATGAAATCTGAACTCGATTACTCGGTCTCCCGGCCCATGCGGCGCGCCGTGTAGCGCTCGATCGTCGACAGGCCGTCATAGATCAGCACGGCAAGGGCCGCCACGATCAGTCCGCCCTGCAGGACGAAGGCGAGGTTGTTGGACAAGAGCCCGGCGATGATCACTTCGCCGAGCGTCCTGGCGGCCACCGTCGAGCCGATGGTGGCCGTGGCGAGGCTGATCACCACCGACAGCCTGATGCCGCCCAGGATAATCGGGGCGCTGAGCGGCAGCTCGACCTTGGTGAGCCTTTGCCAGCCGGTCATGCCGGCGCCGCGCGCCGCCTCGACCACATTGGCCGGCAGCGTCGTCAGGCCGGTCAGTGCATTTTCGAAGATCGGCAGCAGCCCGTAGAGAAACAGCGCGATCAGCGTCGGCTTCTCGCCAAAGCCGACAGCCGGCACGGCGAGTGCCAGGACCGCCACAGGCGGAAAGGTCTGGCCGATATTGACCAGGCTGCGCGACAGCGGCAGGAACTCGGCGCCGGCCGGCCTGGTGACCAGGATGGCAAGCGCCACAGCGACGATGGTCGCGGCCACGGTGGCGATCAGGACAGTGCGCAAATGCAGCAATGTCAGGGTCAGCAGGCTGCCCTGGTTGTAGATCACCGGCGAATTGTTCTCTGTCAGCGGCTTCAGCAGCGGCTCGAACCAGCCGGGATTGGTGACGAAGGCAACGAGCAGCATCACCAAGGCAAGCCTGAGCAGCGATGGAAGCCAGGCCTTCATGCCGGCCTCGCCGCGCGTTTCACCAGACCGTCGACCGTGACGCGGCCAAGCGGCTTGCCGTCGGCGCCTGTGACCGGCAGCGCCGGCCGGCCCGACCACAACAATTCAGCCAGTGCATCGCGCTGGCTGGCATCGCCGGGGATCGCTTCGCCTTCGGCGGTGCCCTTCTCCACGACGTCGCGCACGCGGCCGAGCGAAAGCAACCGGAATGGCCTCTCGCTGGCGCCGACCAGGGTTTCGACGAAGGCGCTTGCCGGCTTCGCCAGGATCTCGGCGGGCTTGGCGTATTGCACAAGCTTGCCGGCATCCATCACGGCGATCTTGTCGCCCATATGCACGGCCTCTTCCATGTCGTGGGTAACGAGGATGATGGTGGTGCCGAAGCGCTGCTGGATCGCCAGCAGATCTTCCTGCGCCTTGGTGCGGATGATCGGATCGAGCGCGCCGAACGGCTCGTCCATCAACAGCACGTTGGGCTCGGCGGCGAGCGCGCGGGCAACGCCGACGCGCTGCTGCTGACCGCCGGACAGTTCGTGCGGGTAGCGCGGTCCGAAGGCTTCGGGATCGAGCTGGTAAAGTGTCATCAGTTCGTCGACGCGGGCCTTGATGCGGTCCTTGTCCCAGCCGAGCAGCACCGGCACGGTGGCAATGTTCTGCGCCACCGTGCGATGCGGAAACAAGCCGTGGCCCTGGATGGCGTAGCCGATGCTGCGGCGCAGTTCGTAGCCGGGCAGCGAACGATTGTCGGCGCCGTCGAGCTTGATGATGCCCGAGGTCGGCTCGACCAGCCGGTTGATCATGCGCAGCAGCGTCGTCTTGCCGGAACCGGAGGTGCCGACGATAACGGCGATGGTGCGAGGCTCGATGACCATCGAGACATCATCGACCACCGTCGTCGCGTCATAGCGCTTGGTAATGCCTTCGATCTCGATCATGCCGTTTCAACCCTGCGCTTGGTGGCAGTCATTTCGATCACCGCGTCGAGGATGATGGCGGCGGCGAAGGCCAGTGCCACCGTCGGCACGGCGCCGAGCAACACAAGGTCCATCGCCGTCTGGCCGACGCCCTGGAAGACGAACACGCCAAAACCGCCGCCGCCGATGAGCGCGGCAATGGTGGCGAGGCCGATGTTCTGCACCAGAACGATACGGATGCCGGTGAGGATGACAGGAAAAGCCAGCGGAAACTCGACGCCGAACAGGCGCTGTCGGTCGGTCATGCCCATACCGCGCGCCGCGTCGTTGGCGGCCCGCGGCACGCCAGCGAGACCGACCACGGTGTTGGCCACAACCGGCAGCAGCGAGTAAAGGAACAGCGCGACGAAGGCGGGCGCCGTGCCGATGCCGCGAATGCCGAGCGCGGCAGCTCCCGGCACATGCGTGGCAACCCAGCCGAGCGGCGCGATCAGCAGGCCGAACAGCGCGATCGAGGGAATGGTCTGGATGATGTTGAGCACGTTGAGCACGCCGGCGCGCAGCCTTTCGACGCGATGGCAGAGGATGCCGAGCGGCAGACCGACGATCACCGCGGCAAGCAGTGAACCGAGCGCCAGCGTCACGTGCTTGGAGCCTTCGGCCCAGAAACTGTCGGCACGGTTGGTGTATTCCTTGAGGATCGACAGATTGTCCCAGCTTCCCGAAATCAACAGCAGCCCGATCGCCAAAGCCGCGACCACGAGCGCGCCTACCCTCGCCCAAGGCGACAGGGTCAGCCGTGTCAGCACGTCGGCGAGCAAAAGCGTGAAAGCAAAGATAAGAATCCAGAAACCGGAGGCCGGCGAAATTCTTGCAAAGGTGTTGCCCGCCGGCGTGAGAAATGTGCCGGCAACGCCGATCAGCAGCACGAGCGCGGCAAGCGTCACCGCGCTGGCGGCAAGGCGCAACACGAGCAGTGTCTTGAACAGCGCAACAAGTCCCGCGGCGACAATGATGGCGAGCAGCAGCGTCCCGGTCGTTGCCGGCAACGCCTCGAGAATTGAGCGCGCCTCGCCGGGGACGATGCGGTTGGCGCGGAACGTGGCAAAGGGCGCGGCAAAAGCCGCGTAGGCTGATATCGCGGCAATGACCACGCCGAGCTTGTCGAAGCGAACGGTCATGGTTGCCCCTCATGACGGGCGATTTGCCACGTCGCGCAGCTTTCTTTGGGGATTGGCGAAAACCGACGCGATATCCAATCTCCCCCCTTGCGGGGGAGATGGCCGGCAGGCCAGAGGGGGGTGTGAAGGATCGCCAACTTTCGAGCGTCGGCTTGTTCGGAAGCAACTCTGTCGAGGCACGCACTTGTGACGGGTTGAGAGGTCGGCGGGACAGCACCCCCCTCTGTCCTGCCGGACATCTCCCCCGCAAGGAGGGAGATCAGCAGCTTCCAGAGGGGGGTGCCTCGCACCAATGTCACGATGAGCTACGCGCTGACTACTTCAAAAACCCGTTCTTCTTCAGGAAGTCTTCGGCGACGCCCTTGACCGGCTCGCCGCCGACTTGCACGCGCCCGTTCAGCTCCTGCAGCGTGACGAGGTCGAGCTTGGCGAAGACAGGCTTCAGCAGCGTCTCGATCTGGGGATGTTCCTTCAGCACCGCTTCTCGGATGATCGGCGCCGGCTGGTAGACCGGTTGTACGCCCTTGTCATCGTCGAGCACGACAAGCCCGGACGGCGCGATGCCGCCATCGGTGCCGTAGACCATGGCTGCGTTGGCGCCGCTGGTCTGGTTGGCGGCGGCGGCGATGGTCGCCGCGGTGTCGCCGCCGGAGAGCGTGATCAACTGGTCCGGCTTCAATGTGAAGCCATAGGTGGTCTGGAACGCTGGAAGTGCGGCCGCCGAATTGACGAACTCGGCGGAAGCCGCCAGCACCACCTGGCCGCCGCCCGCGACATATTTGCCGAAGTCTGAAAGCGTGGCGAGCTTGTTGGTCTCGGCGACTTCCTTGCGCAGCGCGATCGCCCAAGTGTTGTTGGCGGGCGACGGCGACAGCCAGACGATCTTGTTGGCGTCGTAGTCGAGCTTCTTGGCCGTCTCATAGGCCTTGGCGGCATCTTTCCAAACCGGGTCGTCGGCCTTCTCGAAGAAGAAGGCAGCGTTGCCGGTGTATTCGGGATAGATATCGATCTCACCAGCGATGATCGCCTTGCGCACCACCGGCGTGCCGCCGAGCTGGATGCGGTCTGATGTCTTGATGTTGTTGGCGTTGAGCACCAGCTGGATGATGTTGCCGAGCACGCCGCCCTCGGTGTCGATCTTCGAGGAGACAACCACCTGGGCACTGGCGGAAGCCACTGTTACGCCGAGCGCCAATGCCGCGCCGGCCAGAAGCTTGACTGAGAACATTGTGAAATCCCTTGCTGTGAACCGGAATGCGGTGGCCGCATATGAGCATGGCTTCGACGGCCCGTCGGGGCATACGGTTTCATAAGAATGGGGATCAGCGCAATAATTTTGTTCGGCGGCCGGGGCTTCGACCGAAGTCATCCTGACAGCATCGTGTCAGGTCAAGCGCGATCAAGCACTGGCTTGCGCAAGCCCGTCAGCTTGAGCGCACCGAGCGCCACGAAGCACAGAACGGTGACCGGGAATATCACCCAGTTCAGCATTTCCCAACCCCAGGCGTTGTAAACCATCCCCGACATCAGCGAAGCGCAGGCGACGGAGCCGAACAGCACGAAGTCGTGGAAGCCTTGCACCTTGCCCTTTTCCGACGGCCGGTAGCTGGCCGACACCATCGCCGTGGCGCCGATGAAGCCAAAATTCCAGCCAAGGCCGAGCAGGATCAGCGACGTCCAGAATTGCCACAGCGCCAGGCCTGACAGAGCGACAATGGCGCAGCCGATGAGCAGGATCAGGCCGGTCGCCACGATGCGCTCCGCGCCGAAGCGATGGATCAGCGAGCCGGTGAAGAAACTCGGCGCGAACATCGCCATGACGTGCCAGGAGATCCCGAGTGTCGCGTCGGTCTCCGACAGGCCGCAGCCGACCATGGCCAGCGGTGCGCCGGTCATGACGAAGCTCATCAGCGCGTAGCTGCCGACCGCGCAGAAAAGCGCGGCGACGAAACGCGGCTGCGTGACGATTTCGGCCAATGGTCTGGCGTCGCTGTCGGTGATCGCCACCTTACCGGATGTCTTCGTCGGCAGCCGCAGGAACGACAGGATGATGGCACCGACCGCAGCCAGCGGCAGGATGGAAATGAATGCACCGGCAAACATCACCGGCGCCAACAATTCGCGGGTGAAGATGACGATCTGCGGCCCGAGGATGGCGGTGACGATGCCGCCGGCCAGCACGAAGGAGATGGCGCGCGCCTTGAACTCCGGCGGCGCGTTGTCTGCGGCGGCGAAGCGGAATTGCTGGACGAAAGCGCCACCGACCCCGATCGTGAGCAAGCCAAAGGCAAACAGCCAGAAGCTGCCTTGAAAAAGTGCCAGCGTGGCGATCAGGCCGCCAAGCGCCGTGACGATCGTGCCGATCGTAAAGCCGCCGCGCTGGCCCATGCCGCGGATGATGGCCGCTGCGGGCAGCGCGCCGAGCGCCACGCCGATGTTGAAGCCGGTGATCGGTGCCGTCGCCAGCGATTTGTCGGGACCAAGCAGATATTGCCCGGCCAGCGCGCCCATGGAGATGGCGATAGGGGCCGCCGAGCCGATGATCGCCTGCGAGGCGGCGAGGATCAGCGCGGTGCGACGCGCCTCCTTGCCTGCCTCGACGGCAATTGCCGTCATGATGCGTCCTTGCCGCGCCCCTCGCCACGCACACGGCGTGACACACGGTCGAGCACGGCATTAACCAGCTTCGGCTCGTCTTCCTCGTAGAAGGCCTTGGCGATGTCGACATATTCGGAGACGATGACGGCAACGGGAACATCCTCGCGCTTCATCAACTCGTAGACGCCGGCACGCAGGATGGCGCGCAGCGTCGAATCGAGCCGCGACAGCGGCCAGTCCTCGGTCAGCGCCTGGCGGATGATGGGATCGATGGTCTTCTGGTTTTCGACGACACCCGCCAGAATGGCGCGAAACCATTGCGCATCGGCCTCGCGGTAGAGCGCGCCGTCGACTTCCTTGCCAAGGCGAAAGGCCTCGTATTCGGCGGTGATCTCGAAGACGCCGCTGCCGGCCACATCCATCTGATAAAGCGCCTGCACGGCGGCCAGACGGGCAGCACCGCGCTTGTTGGCGTGGCGCACCGCGGGCTGGCCGGGCGAAGCGGGTTCGCTCACGATCGCGCTCCTAGTTGTTCTTTGAGGGCGATCATGGTCAGCGCCGCACGCGCGGCAAAGCCACCCTTGTCGCCCTCCGAGCGCTTGGCCCGCGTCCACGCCTGTGCGTCGTTCTCGGTGGTGAGGATGCCGTTGCCGATGCAGACCGAGTCCTGCACGCTCAGGTCCATGAGTGCGCGGCTGGATTCATTGGCGACAATGTCGAAATGATAGGTGTCGCCGCGGATGACGGTGCCAAGCGCAACGAAGCCGTCATAATTTGGACCGCCTTCAGTCGCGCCGTCCAGCGCGAAGGTAATCACCGCGGGAATCTCGAGCGAACCTGGAACGGTGACGACGTCGTAAGTCGCACCCGCTTCATCGAGCGCGCTCGTCGCGCCATCGAGCAACGCGTCGGCAAGGCCGTCGTGGAAGCGCGCTTCGATGATCAGAACGCGGGCTTTCTTCTTCGGACGGATAAACGCTTTGCCGTGTTGGGATGTGCCAGCCATAAAAGTCTCCGGGGGGTTGCCGGTGACTTAGGCCGAAGCCGGGTTGACCGCAAGCGGAAGATTGCGGGAGGCGTGTCGTGCCTACCTCTTTGGGCAAGGTGCGGGAACCTGGCAGTCAGCACCAAGGCTTTCAGCCCAGGCGAGAACGGCTTCATGATCCACAACACGGCCGGCATCTACATCGGCCAATGCATCCCGCGTCAGCCGCTCTTCGTCTTTGGAATTCCTCCTGTCCATCAAATCCTTCCTCATTTGAACAGCTCTGCGATATCGGCCATCGGCCGGAAGAGCTTCATTTGCTGTTCTGGGAACGGTAGAAAACTCTCGCGTTGGTAAAAGCGGCGTGCATCTTCGTCCTTGGCATCGACAATAACGGCAAACGAGGCAATCTCGCTCCTTACGCAACGGGAAAGGGCGTCGGCCAGGAGATAGCGGCCGTAGCCTTGTCCCCGATATCGCCGATCAACGGCAAGGCGCCCTAGCAACGTGGCCGGAATGAGCGGGTAACGGGGGAGCTTGCGAACGGTCTGGGCAGGCCAATCGCCAACATTCACGGCAGTCGAAGAGAGCGTGTAGTAGCCGGCGATGGTTCCATCCGGTAGAACCAGTACGAATGGCGCGGCAATGTTCTTGCGAGCGTCTTGTCCGGCCTGAATCCTGAGATATCGATCGAGTGGTTCCGCGCCGCTCTCGAATGAGGTTCTGTCCTGCTGCGGGCCAAGCACCTCAACACGCAAAGGCCCCTCAGTCGAGCCCACCCCTCAGGTGCCAGTGGCTTGACGATACCGACGCACTGTATCGTGCAGACGATCGTTCACAGGTCTCGGATTGACAAGAGCATCCACGAACGCGCGGCTGTCGCGCACGGACAGATCGAAGCGCTGATGCTCCTCAATGGCTCGGCGGGCAGCCTCCTGAACGCTGGTCAAGACAAAATCCGTCACCGTTCGGCCCTGAAGTGCCGCAGCGTGTTCGATAAGGTTCTTCTGGTCGGTCGTGACGCGTGTTTCCAGACGCTCGCCACGGACACGACTGCGTGGTGGATCTGCGGTCATCGTCGTTCTCCTGGCAACAATGTACGGCCCATGGCCGGTAATTTCAAGACTGCGAGGAAGTGACGTAACAATCGGTAGCCATCAAAGCCCCTCTTTCGCGGCCTCCACAAGCCGCGCCGCGTAGCGGGCCATGGTGTCGATCTCGAGATTGACGCGGTCGCCGACCTTGCGCTCGCCCCAGGTGGTCACGGTCAGCGAGTGGTGGATCAGAAGCACGTCGAAGCGCACGCCTTGCACCTTGTTGACGGTGAGCGAGGTGCCGTCGAGCGCGACGGAGCCCTTGGGCGCAATGAACTTCGCCAGGTCGCGCGGCGCCTCAAGCGTGAAGCGCACGGCGTCGCCTTCATCCTTACGCTCGATGATCTCGGCCATGCCGTCGACATGGCCCGAAACGATGTGACCGCCGAGTTCGTCGCCGATCTTCAGCGCCCGCTCCAGATTGATCCGCGTGCCCGATTTCCAGCCCATCGCCGTCGTCAGCCTTAGCGCCTCTTCCCAGGCCTCGACCTCGAACCAGCGTGCATTCGAGCCACTGTGGGGCAAGCCCGTGACCGTCAGGCAGACACCGCCGCAGGAGATCGAGGCGCCGATGGCGATGGTGTCGGGGTCATAGGCGGTGTCGATGCGCAACCCCACCCCTTCCCTGAGCGGCTTGACGGAAGCGACAGTGCCGACATCGCTGACAATCCCGGTAAACATCAGATATCCCTTATCCACTCGGCGTAGCTGTCCTCGCCGAAACGCATGTCGCGAAGCTTGCGAAAACCTGCCGGGATATGGTCAACGTCGATCGGCGATGCAATGCCGTCATCGCCGATCGCTTCCGGCCCCTGGAACAGCACGATGCGGTCGACCAGCCCATCGGCGAGGAAGGCGCTGGCCACCTTGGCGCCGCCCTCGACCAGCACGCTTGCCAAGCCGAGCGCGGCCAGATCCTCGAGCAGTTCCGGTAGCGCGACGCCGCCCTCATGTGTTTCAGTGCCGATGAAGCGCACGCCGGCGCGTTCGAGTGCTGCGCGCCGCAGCGGATCGGCCTCCAGGGAAGCGGCGACATAGAGCGGCACCCGGTCGACGCCCGAAACCAGCTTCGAGGTCTCCGGCAACCTGATCTGGCGGTCGAGCACGATGCGCGCCGGCGAGCGGTTCTCCAGCCCCGGCAAGCGTACCGTCAGGGCTGGATCGTCCTCAAGGGCTGTGCCGATGCCGACCAGTATGCCGTCCGCCTCGGCCCGCATCAGATACACCTCGCGGCGCGCGATATCGCCGGTGATCGACACCTGCCCCTCGCCTTCCCGGCCGATCTTGCCGTCGCTGGAAAGCGCAAGCTTGAGAATCACTTCTGGGCGTTTTCTCAATGATCGGATCAAATAGCCGGCCATCTGCTCGGCCGCTTCCGCCGCCAACACCTTCTCGACCACCTCGACACCGGCGGCACGCAGGATTGCGTAGCCATTGCCGGACACGCGCGGATCGGGATCGCTGGCCGCACCGACAACGCGCGCGACGCCGGCATTGACCAGCGCATTGGCGCAAGGCGGCGTGCGGCCATGATGGGCGCAAGGTTCCAGCGTGACATAGGCGGTAGCACCACGCGCGAGCGCGCCGGCCTCGGCCAGGGCCTCGGTCTCGGCATGCGGGCGGCCGCCGACAGCGGTGACGCCGGTGCCGACGATCATCGGGCCGTTGCCGTCATCGCGCACGATCAGCGTGCCGACTGACGGGTTGGTCGAGGTGCGCCCGGCATTCTTCCGTGAAAGGCGGAGCGCCGCCGCCATGAACCGGCGATCAAGGGCGGCCTGTTCGCTTGCAGTCATGCTTAGCTGGCGTCCTCTTCGCCTTTGACTTCGTCTCCCTTGAGCTCGCCCAGCAATTCGTGGAAATCCTTGGCCTCGCGAAAATTGCGGTAGACCGAGGCGAAGCGGACATAGGCGACATCGTCGAGCGACTTCAGCGCTTCCATGACCAGTCGGCCGACTTCCCCCGAAGCAACCTCCGTCTCGCCGGAACTTTCGAGCTGGCGCACGATGCCGGTCACCGCGCGGTCGATGCGCTCGGGATCGACATTGCGCTTGCGCACGGCGATCTCCACCGAGCGCAGCAGCTTGTCGCGGTCGAACGGCACTTTGCGGCCCGATTTCTTGACCACCACGAGGTCGCGCAACTGCACGCGCTCGAAGGTGGTGAAACGGCCGCCGCAATCGGGGCAGACGCGCCGCCTGCGGATCGCCGCGCCATCCTCGGCGGGGCGCGAATCCTTCACCTGCGTATCTTCTGACTGGCAATAGGGACAGCGCATTGAGAATGCCTTTGGTTGGCGAATCCGGTGAAGCGAAAGGCTTAGAGGTTTTTGCAGCGATGGCAAAGTATCGGCACCATGCCCTCGCCCTTCAGCCAGAGAGATAGCGAGGCGCGAGCAAGATTGCCAGCCTCGCCAAGCAGCCGGACTGCGTTCCGATGTCGTCAGGGAGCGACGTCGGCGGTCGGGAACCCGCACGAAACGCCGAGGCTGCGATAGGCCTTGGTGAAGCCATCCATGGATATGCTTCCAACCGGCGCGTCGCCAAAGGAAACGTCAAGCGCCGATGCCCGCCGCATGACGCGCAAGAGCGCCAGGCTGGTCTTGGCCTGGTTGTCCACGGTCCAGCTGAGCCGGCCGTTCACGGCACCATCGGAATGGAGCTTTGCGGCGACGCGGCCCTTGTCATCGCCGAAAGCGGCGGCGACCGACTTGCCGGTCGGCAAGGCCTTGTTGTCGACGGAGATGGTTATGGATGGGTAGGCATCCGGCGGCAGTGCATCGCCGTTCGTGATGATGAGTGTCAGAGTGCCGCTCTCGCCGCCAGCGCCGACAAAGGCGGTTGATGCCGCGCAGGTCTTGCGGAGATCCTCACCGGTGTCGACCTCGTCGACCAGGGTCGACCACCTGCCGAAGGTTTCGAGCTTGGGTGCCGCCTGGGCCGGCGAAGCGGGCGCGGCCTGAGGACGTGCGGGTTGCGCGGGTGCGGTTTGCGCCAAGGCGATGGCGGAGAGCGGCAAGGCCATCAAGGCGGTCAGAACGCCAGCGACGGCAAGGTCGGCGAGACGAACAATTCGTATCATCAAGGCTCCTGTCGGACGCACCTGCCTTTGCGCCCCCGCCCCACACGGGGGGGCCAAACCAAGAGAAAAACAAAAACGGGAAACCAGATTTAGATAGAGGGGGGAAACCTCGGGGAGCACCCCCCCCAAGGCCGTGGAC
>NZ_JAMYLL010000023.1:0-84201 GCF_040318045.1 Mesorhizobium sp. M1338
CCCGCGGGCGTCCGGAGGGCTCCCCCCCCGGTCGGGACGTCCAATTCAAACCTTTCAAGGGGTTAACATAAGCCGATGACCTTGATCCGCGCCGGCCTGACGCTGTTGTTCCTGCTGGCGACGCTGTCGTCATCGGGCGCTGGCGAAGCCGATCTGCGCGGCATCATCGCCAAATTCGCGACGGCCAAGGGTTTTTCTGAGATCGGAGCCGTCGTCCACGAACTGGCTGCCACCGGCGACCCGGCGGTGGAGCGGCCGCTTGCGGCGCTCGCCGACGGCAACCTCTACATCCGCAAGGCCGATTCCCTGGTGTTCGCCGGCAAGGAAGCGGGCGAGAGCGTCCAACTTTTCGATCCGCTGAGCGGCGAGGCATCGGGCGAGGCGGCCAAGGACGACATCACCAAGATCAAGGTCAACAACACGCTGCGCCGCGCCATCCGCGATGCGCTGGGCATGCTGACGCTTGGCGCCAAGGATCCGGCTGTACGTATTGCGGCGGCCGATACCATGTTCAAGACGCCCGACGCCGCAAACATCGAACCGCTCGACACCGCGATCGCCAGCGAGACCGTGGCCAGCGTCGAGGCTCTGCTCGAACAGGCTCGTGCGGCCTCCATCCTGGTCTCCGACCGACCAGACGCGGACAAGCTCGCCGCAATTGCGCTCATCGGTGCACGGGGCGACCGTGATGCGGTTTCGTTGCTGACTTCGGTCGAGGCGAATTCTCCGGATGCGGTCAAGCAAGCGGCGACAGCCGCGATCGCCACCATCAATTCGACCCTGGCCTTCTGGGAAGCCGGCCAGAACATCTGGTACGGGATCTCGCTCGGCTCGGTGCTGCTGCTGGCGGCGATCGGGCTTGCCATCACCTTCGGCGTCATGGGCGTCATCAACATGGCGCATGGTGAGATGGTCATGCTCGGCGCCTACACGACCTTCGTCGTCCAGCAGGTGATCCGTACGTCTTTTCCGGACCTGTTCGACTGGTCGCTGGTCATCGCGCTGCCGCTCGCCTTCCTCGTCGCGGCACTGGTTGGCCTGATCATCGAGCGTGGTGTCATCCGGTTCCTCTACGGCCGGCCGCTGGAAACGCTGCTGGCGACATGGGGGGGTTCGCTGATCCTGCAGCAGACGGTGCGCTCGATCTTCGGGCCGACAAACCAGGAGGTCGGCAATCCCTCATGGATGTCGGGCTCGTTCAATGTCGGACAGCTTGCGATCACCTGGAATCGGCTGTGGATCCTGGTTTTCGCGCTCACCGTCTTCGCCATGCTGTTTTACGTGATGAAGCGCACGCCCTGGGGCCTGCAGATGCGCGCCGTCACCGCCAACCGGCGCATGGCCGCCTCGATGGGCATCAGGACGCCCTGGGTCGACGCGCTGACTTTCGCGCTAGGGTCCGGCATTGCCGGCATCGCCGGTGTCGCGCTCAGCCAGATCGACAATGTCTCGCCCAATCTTGGCCGCGGCTACATTATCGACAGCTTCATGGTCGTCGTCTTCGGCGGCGTCGGCAATCTGTGGGGCACGCTGGTCGGCGCGTTCTCGCTCGGCATCGTCAACAAGTTACTTGAGCCGTATGCCGGCGCCGTGCTCGGCAAGATCGTCGTGCTGGTCCTCATCATCCTGTTCATCCAGAAGCGCCCGCGCGGCCTGTTCGCGCTCAAGGGTAGGGCGGTGGAAGCATGATGTCAGGACGCTTTTTCGCCGCGGGCGCGGATCGCCGCATCGCCGTCACGATTCTCATCCTGCTGGCGGTGGCGGTCATCGTGCCGGTGCTCAATCTCGCGGTGTCTCCCACCAGCGCCTTTTACGTCCCATCCTACATCGTGGCGCTGACCGGTAAATATCTCTGCTACGCGCTGCTCGCCTTGGCGCTCGATCTTGTCTGGGGCTATTGCGGCATCCTTTCGCTCGGCCACGGCGCCTTCTTCGCGCTCGGCGGCTATGCGATGGGCATGTATCTGATGCGCCAGATCGGCTCGCGCGGCGTCTATGGCAACCCGATCCTGCCCGATTTCATGGTGTTCCTGAACTACAAGGAATTGCCGTGGTTCTGGTATGGCTTCGACCATTTCTGGTTCGCCGCGATCATGGTGCTCGCGGTGCCTGGCCTGCTCGCCTTCGTCTTCGGCTGGTTTGCCTTCCGCAGCCGTGTCACCGGCGTTTATCTCTCCATCATCACCCAGGCGATGACGTACGCGCTGCTGCTTGCGTTTTTCCGCAACGACATGGGTTTCGGCGGCAACAACGGCTTGACCGATTTCAAGGATATTCTCGGCTTCAACGTGCAGGCCGACGCGACGCGTTCGGCGCTGTTCGCGGCCAGTGCTGTGATGCTCGCACTCGCCGTCTTCGTCACCTGGGCAATCGTCGGTTCCAAATACGGCAAGCTGCTGATGGCGGTGCGCGATGCCGAGAGCCGCACGCGCTTCCTCGGCTGGCGGGCGGAGAATGTAAAACTGTTCGCCTTCACCGTCTCGGCTATCATGGCCGGCATCGCCGGCGCGCTCTACGTGCCGCAGGTCGGCATCATCAATCCGGGCGAGTTCGAGCCGGCCAATTCGATCGAGGTCGTGGTGTGGGCGGCAGTCGGCGGACGCGGCACCATTGTCGGACCGATCATCGGCGCGCTGCTGGTCAATGCCGGCAAATCCTGGTTCACCGGCGTGCTGCCGGAATTCTGGCTGTTTGCATTGGGTGGGCTGTTCGTCGCCGTCACGCTTTTGCTGCCCCAGGGCATCATCGGCATGTGGGATTCCTGGCGTGGCAACGCCAAAGCGTTGCGGGCAGCCTCGATTGCCGAGGAAGCGGGCACCGATGCCGTCGTTCCGCCGCCAGCGAAAATCGTTCGCAGCGCGGCGAGAACGCCCGGCGACTGGTCCTCGACCAGTCCCGAACCGCAGCCGGCGGAGTGAGCGACCATGTCGAAGTCGAACACGATCCTCTATCTCGACGGCGTCTCGGTTTCCTTCGATGGCTTTCGTGCCATCAACAAGCTGTCGCTGGTGCTCGACAAGGGCGAGATGCGGGCCATCATCGGCCCCAACGGGGCCGGCAAGACGACGATGATGGACATCGTCACCGGCAAGACGCGACCCGACGAGGGCGAGGTTTTCTTCGACGGAGAGGTGGATCTCACCAAACATGACGAAGCCGAGATCGCCATGATGGGCATCGGCCGCAAATTCCAGAAACCGACCGTGTTCGAAAGCCACACGATCAAGGAAAACCTGATGCTGGCGCTGAAGGGTCCGCGCTCGATCTTTCCGGCGCTGTTCCATCGCCGCTCGGCCGCCGAGACGCGGCAGATCGACCACATCCTCGGCATCATCCGGCTTGGCGACAAGCGTAACGAACTGGCAGCCAATCTCAGCCATGGACAAAAGCAGTGGCTCGAGATCGGCATGCTGCTGGCGCAGGATCCGAAGCTGCTTCTGGTCGACGAGCCGGTCGCCGGCATGACCGATGCCGAGACCGAGGAAACCGCGCGGCTGCTCAAGGATATTGCGCGCGATCATTCAGTCATCGTCGTCGAGCACGACATGCATTTCGTGCGCGAACTGGGCGTCAAGGTCACCTGCCTGCACGAGGGCTCGGTGCTGTCGGAAGGCACACTCGATTTCGTGTCGGCCGACGAGCGCGTCGTCGAAGTCTATCTGGGGAGATGAGCATGGTCTGGCGGGTTCAATTCCATCGCTTCGATCTGTCGTTTCTCAGGTTCTGGAGAGGGCGCTGACATGCTCGAAGTTTCCAATGCCACGTTGCACTACGGCGCCGCCCAGGCGCTGCGCGGCGTGTCGCTGAAGGCAGGCGCGGGCAAGATCACCTGCGTGCTCGGCCGCAACGGCGTCGGCAAGACCAGTTTGATGAGATCGATCGTCGGCCACCACCGGCTGACGAGCGGAAGCGTTGCCTTCGAGGGGAAGGCGCTCGACCGGAGCGCGGCGTATGACCGCGCCCGGTCGGGCATCGCATTCGTGCCGCAGGGCAGGGAGATCTTTCCGCTGCTCACCGTACGGGAAAATCTCGAATCGGGCTTCGCGCCGCTGAAGCGGGCCGACCGCAACATTCCGGCGCATGTCTTCGAATTGTTCCCGGTGCTCAAGCAGATGCTCGGCCGCCGTGGCGGCGACCTTTCCGGCGGCCAGCAGCAGCAGCTCGCCATCGGCAGGGCGCTGGTGATGCGGCCGAAGTTGCTGGTGCTCGACGAGCCGACCGAAGGCATTCAGCCGTCGATCATCAAGGATATCGGCCGTGCCATCCGCTATCTGCGCGACCAGGCCGGCATCGCCGTGCTTTTGGTCGAACAATATCTCGACTTCTGCCGCGAACTCGCCGACGAGGTCAACATCATGGACCGTGGCCTGATCGTCCATACCGGCCCGGCGGAAGATCTCGACAGGGCGGACGTTCGCAAGTTCCTGACGGTGTAGAATCGGCGCTGGACTTCAGTTGACGATCAGAAGTCCTTGGCAAGCCAATATTTCTCCGATCGAGCCCTCTGCGTCACTGGTGCGCCACAAGCTGCGTGCTAGTCTTTCCCAAGGCTTTTGTGAGTCGGCCGCTTCCGTATCAGTCTGGTTCATCGCAGATCGAGGGCGCGGCTAGCACCGGGCAAGGTTCACGCAAGCAAGGCTTCCTAGCTTCCCTCCTGCGATCTCTGTCGTTCAAACGAGTTTGGGCACACAGGCCAAGGGACAGCCATGGAACGTTATGTCGAGGACTACCAGAAGCGGCGGCTTACCGAGCGCGTCGATATCATCACCGCCATCAACATCTTGAAGTCCCAAGGCTACGGCCACGACGACCTGATCGAGGAAATCACCAAGGTCTTCTATGTCGACCTGGATGCCTTCAATGAAATCGTCATGGCGGCATAAGAACCGCATTCGCCCGTCCCGGTCGGTAGCCATCGCGTCGATGCGCGTGGTCTAACCCGCGCGCCGGAATGCCGAGGCGGTGACGCGGTTGCGGCCGCCGCGCTTGGCGGCATAGAGCGCCTTGTCCGCGGCGCTGAGTACCTTGTCGAAGCTGAGGCCCTCCTTGGTGCCGAAGGCGAAACCGGCACTAACCGTGCATATCAGCGAGCCGGTCTCGGTTTCGATGCGACGCGCGGCGAAAACTGCCCGTATGGCTTCGGCGGTGGCCTCCACCGTTTCGGGCAAGGTCCGCTTCAGCACGAGCGCGAATTCCTCGCCGCCCATGCGCGCGGCGACGTCGGCCGGGCGAAGATTGCCGGCGAGGTCCCTGGCGAACACCCTCAGCACTTCATCGCCGGCGGCATGGCCGAATTCGTCGTTGATGGCCTTGAAGCCGTCGAGGTCGAACACCACCACCGCCGTGAAGGCGCCAACCGGCGCATCGCCATGCAGGTCGAACAGGGCACGGCGATTGAGAAGGCCGGTCAGCGGATCGGTCAGCGCATTGCGGCGGTGATAGTGTGCCAGGCGCCCCTGGTTGAGCGCCAGCGAAAGAGCACCGATACCGGTCATGCAGGCGATGACGATGACGAGGCTGAGGTCCTCGGCCCAGTTGCTCGGCGCATGGCCGAGCACAAGCTTGCCGTCCGATGCCAGAACCATGGCGCACAGCACGAAGGATACGGCGGTGATCGAATAGAGCGCGGCGAGCCCGATGATCGGGGCAGGGGATTCGACGCGGCCCTTCCAGTATTCGAGAGCGGTGGCGAAGAGCAGCAGCGCGGCAAAGGAATTCTCCAGCATGAAGCCCAGTCCGTCATAGCCGAGCGCCATCGGCGGCAGGGCCACGGCCAGCGAGATGTTGGCGCCGAGCGCGATACGCGGCAGCGGAGAGCGGCCTGTCGTGAACTGGTGGGCGGCGCCGAGCATGGTCGAGAAACCGAACAGAAGCAGGGTGAGCGTGGCGACGCCAAGCATCGGTCCGGGCTGGTCGATATAGGCTTTGTAGGCAAAGACGTCGCCGACAACCAGCAGCACGCTAGCCGCCCAGGTCAGCAAGAATTTCTCGGAACGCGCGGTAAGCCAGATGCCGAACAACGTCAGGCTGAGGCAGGCGGCGGAAAAGCCGACCGCGAGCAGCAGTGAGTTGTAGTCGAGTGACATGCCCTCTTCCTTGCCCGCTCTGGGCAACTCCGCGCCCAGATGGATTCATGCAGCAAGGAAGTATCGATAAGGTTACGATATCAGTGAAGATGTCGAGATTTCGCGTGTCAGAAGAGCGCCGACAACAACAGCAGGGCTAGGCCGACGCCCATCATCAACAGGCCTGGCCAATTCTGCGACAGGCCGAGGAAACCGAGCCCCCGCCGGCGTGGCTCGAGCGTCGGGCCTGATGTTGCGAGGTTTGGTATCGGGCGATCCGGAACCACAGGCGCGGGATCGCTAAGCCGTCCGCGCCGAAGGGCAGCGCCTGCCATGTACACAACGCCAGCGACGGTAAGCAATGCACCGAGGAGGATGATAGCCATTTGTCCTTTCCCTTCTTTGCAGGGACTTGCGGGATCGGTGGCTAAGCGTTGGCGATGGTCGCACGCGTCGCCGCAGGATAGAACGGCCAAGATGCCGGGCAGGTTCCAACAACAAAGTAAGCGCCCGGCCGAGGCCCGCCGCTCTAAGTCACTCGCTTCATCAGCGCCATGGCGCCGAACGGCGCGCGCACCTTGCCCTCGGTGATGAAGTAGACGAACACGTCGCGCGGCTGGACCGGTGCATCGGTAGCGGGATCGGCACGCCGCAGGTCGGCCGGCTGCTTGCCCGCCGCCCAGACCTTTGCCCGCGCGGCCCATTCATCGAGACCCTTTGGCGTGTAGCAGTCGGGATTGTCGTCACTGCCGGTCTGCAGCCGTGCATAGACGAAATCACCGGTAACGTCGGCGATATCAGGATATTTGGCATGGTCGGCATAGACGATCGCCACCTTGTACTTGCGCGCCAGCGCCGCGAATTCCGGCACGACAAAACTGTCGTTGCGCACCTCGACCGCGTGGCGCAGCGCGACGCCGTCCTGCTTTTCCGGCAGCAGTTTCAAAAAAGCTTCGAAATCGTCCGGATCGAACTTTTTCGTCGGCGCGAACTGCCACAGGATCGGCCCGAGCTTTTCGCCGAGTGCCGCCACACCCGAGCCGAGGAAGCGCATCATCGATTCGCCGGCCTCGCCAAGCACGCGGCGGTTGGTGACGAAGCGGTTGCCCTTCAGCGCATAGACGAAACCGTCCGGCGCCTCGCTTGCCCATTTGACGAAGGTCGGCTCCTTGAAGCTGGAATAATAGGTGCCATTGACCTCGATGGTCGGCACCTGCCGGGTGGCGTATTGCAACTGTTTGGCCTTCGACAGCTTGTCGGGATAGAAGGACGTGTCCCAGGGCTCGAAGGTCCAGCCGCCCATGCCGGCGCGGATTGTTCCCGATGTGCTCATTGTCATCCTCCCAAGTGAAGAAATCTGGCCGAGTTCAGAAGATCGGGCCCCGTTTCATGGAAACCATAGGCCAGATAGAGCGCGATGTTCCGCTCCATCCTGGCGTTGGTGTAGAGCCGCACCTCGGGCAGGCGCCAGAGGCCCGTCTGCTCGTCGGCGTGTTTGAGCAGGGCGATGCCGAGGCCTTTGCCTTGAAAGGCCGGGGCAACCGCGACGGAAAAGATCATCGCATGATCGTCATGCCGCTCCACGGTGAGCGCTCCGGCCATCTCGCCGCCGCTCTCCAGAAGCCAGACCTCGCCACGCGCGATGCGCGGCGCATAGTCCTCGGTGACCGGGATCGGCGATGCACCGAACAGGGCGCTGTAGGGTGTATAGGCGGCTTCGGTTAGCGACACGACAGTTTGGAGATCACCGGCAAGCGCTCTTCGGATTGTCATTCAAAAAGCTCTCCAGGCGCCAACCGGTCGGATCATCACTCCGCCGCTTCGCGCTTGCCTCCGGGGCGTCGCTCCAACAACTCCTTGAGAAACTGACCGGTGTAGCTGCGCTTTTCGCGCACGATCGCTTCCGGCGTGCCGGAGGCCACCAGCTCGCCGCCGCCGTCGCCACCTTCTGGGCCGAGGTCGAGCACCCAGTCGGCGGTCTTGATGACCTCGAGATTGTGCTCGATGACCACCACCGTGTTGCCCTGGTCGACCAGTTCGTGCAGCACTTCCAACAGCTTGGCGACGTCGTGGAAGTGCAGGCCGGTGGTCGGCTCGTCCAGGATGTAGAGCGTCTTGCCGGTCGCCTTGCGCGACAGTTCCTTGGCGAGCTTGATGCGCTGCGCCTCGCCGCCCGACAGCGTCGTCGCCTGCTGGCCGATATGGATGTAGCCGAGGCCGACCTGTTTCAGCGTATCGAGCTTGTCGCGCACACCGGGCACTGCGGCGAAGAAGTCGACGCCTTCCTCGACGGTCATGTCGAGCACGTCGGCGATCGACTTGCCCTTGAACAGGACATCGAGCGTCTCTCTGTTGTAGCGCTTGCCGTGACAGACGTCGCAGGTGACGTAGACGTCGGGCAGGAAGTGCATCTCGATCTTGATGACACCGTCGCCCTGACAGGCTTCGCAGCGCCCGCCCTTGACGTTGAACGAGAAGCGGCCGGGCTGATAGCCACGCGCCTTGGCCTCGGGAAGGCCCGCGAACCAGTCGCGGATCGGCGTGAAGGCGCCGGTATAGGTGGCCGGATTGGAGCGCGGGGTCCTGCCGATCGGCGACTGGTCGATGTCGATGACCTTGTCGAGGAATTCGAGGCCCTCGATGCGATCATGATCGGCCGGGTGCTCGCGCGAGCCCATGATGCGGCGCGAGGCGGCCTTGAACAGCGTCTCGATCAGGAAGGTCGACTTGCCTCCGCCCGACACGCCGGTGACGGCGGTGAAGGTGCCGAGGGGGATTTCGGCGGTGACGTTCTTCAGATTGTTGCCGCGCGCGCCGACGATCTTCAGGCGCCGGTTCTTCTTCGCCTCGCGGCGCACGCCGGGCGTCGCCACTTCGAGCGCGCCCGACAAATATTTGCCGGTGATCGAATTGGGGTTGGCCATGACTTGCTGCGGCGTGCCCTGGGCAATGATCTCGCCGCCGTGGATGCCGGCGGCCGGGCCCATGTCGACGACATAGTCTGCATGCAGGATGGCGTCCTCGTCATGCTCGACGACGATCACCGTGTTGCCGATGTCGCGCAGGTGCTTGAGCGTATCGAGCAGGCGCGCATTGTCGCGCTGATGCAGACCGATCGACGGCTCGTCCAGCACATAGAGCACGCCGGTGAGGCCGGAGCCGATCTGCGACGCCAGCCGGATGCGCTGGCTCTCACCGCCGGACAGCGTGCCCGAATTGCGCGACAGCGTCAGATAATCGAGCCCGACATCGTTGAGGAAGC
Organism: Mesorhizobium sp. M1338; assembly: GCF_040318045.1. Lineage (NCBI taxonomy): Bacteria > Pseudomonadati > Pseudomonadota > Alphaproteobacteria > Hyphomicrobiales > Phyllobacteriaceae > Mesorhizobium > Mesorhizobium sp. M1338. Next base: position 9,328 of record NZ_JAMYLL010000023.1, read on the forward strand.
GCAGCCGCTCGCGGATCTCCTTGAGCACGCGCACCGCGATCTCGTTCTGCTTGTCGTTGAGCGACGCGGGCAGGTCGGTGAACCACTGGTCGGCCTTGCGGATCGAAAGTTCGGTGACTTCGCCGATGTGCCTGCCGGCGATCTTCACCGCAAGCGACTCGGGCTTCAGGCGGTAGCCCTTGCAGACCGGGCAGGGCGTGGCCGACATGAAGCGCTCGATCTCCTCGCGCATCCAGGCGGATTCGGTCTCCTTCCAGCGGCGCTCGAGATTGGGGATGACGCCTTCGAACGTCTTGGTTGTCTTGTAGGAGCGCAGGCCGTCATCATACTGGAAGGTGATCTCGCGCTCTCCGGTGCCGCGCAGGATGGCTTCCTTTGCCTCTTCGGTCAGATCCCTGAACTTGTCGCCGAGCTTGAAGCCATAAGCCTTGCCCAGCGCCTCCAGCGTCTGTGCATAATAGGGCGAGGTCGACTTAGCCCACGGGCTGACGGCGCCGTCGCGCAGCGAGATGTTTTCGTCCGGCACGATCAGATTGCCATCGATGGCGCGCTGGCTGCCGAGACCGTCGCAGGTCGGGCAGGCACCGAACGGGTTGTTGAACGAGAACAGGCGCGGTTCGATTTCCGGAATGGTGAAGCCGGAGACCGGGCAAGCAAATTTTTCCGAGAACAGGATGCGCTCATGCGTCTCGTTCTTCGACTTGTTGACCGAATCCTCGCCGGTCTGGCTGGAGTCGAGCGGCTTGTCGGCGAATTCGGCTACCGCCAACCCATCGGCCAGCTTCAGCGCCGTTTCGATGGAGTCGGCGAGCCGCGTCGCCAGATCGCCGCGCACGACGATGCGGTCGACGACGACGTCGAGGTCGTGCTTGTACTTCTTGTCCAGCGCCGGCACGTCGGCGATCTCGTAGAAGACGCCGTCGACCTTGACGCGTTGAAAGCCCTTCTTCTGCAGTTCCAGCAGTTCCTTGCGGTACTCGCCTTTGCGGCCGCGCACCATCGGCGCCAGGATGAACAGGCGCGTGCCTTCCTCGACCGCCAGCACGCGGTCGACCATCTGCGAAACCGTCTGACTCTCGATCGGCAGGCCGGTGGCCGGCGAATAGGGGATGCCGACGCGCGCGAACAACAGGCGCATATAGTCGTAGATCTCGGTGACGGTGCCGACCGTCGAACGCGGGTTCTTCGAGGTGGTCTTCTGCTCGATCGAGATGGCAGGCGACAGGCCGTCGATCTGGTCGACGTCAGGCTTCTGCATCATTTCGAGGAATTGCCGGGCGTAGGCCGAAAGGCTTTCGACATAGCGGCGCTGGCCTTCGGCATAGATGGTGTCGAAGGCAAGCGACGACTTGCCGGAACCCGACAGGCCGGTCATGACAATCAGGCTGTCACGCGGCAGGTCGAGATCGACATTCTTCAGATTGTGTTCGCGCGCCCCGCGAATGGAAAGATATTTATGGTCGGCCATCGCCGGTCGCCGCCTCAGAATCTGGAATTTCCTGGAATGGCGGGTTTTCCCAGCCATCCCCTATGTAGGTAGTTTTGCCGCCACGTCGAGAGACGCCACAATTCCCGACAAAAGCCGTTTAAGCGTCTTTCGCGTGAACGGGCAAGTAGAAAGAACAAAGACCGAACACGCTCCTGACAAAGCTGTGCAAAAACTGACTTGCACGTAACCTCCCGACGATCACATTTTTCGGTAACCGGCTATTGAAGCTTGACGGGCGCCGGCTCCTGGAGGCAAGCTTCGGCAGTCAACGAAGCCGGCCGTCTTTCGATGGTCTCGCCGCCCAGAGGCGGCCTGCGAGATGCCGCAGGCATTAGCGATTTGTGCTTCGGACGACAACGTCGCAATGGACAAAAAGGAGCGGAGCTATGACGCCACCGGATCGTCCCACAGGGTTCCAGTCGTTACTGGAGCGGCGGCAGGCATAAGTGCCAGGGTTTAGCGTTTGCGCCACCCGACAAACCGTGACCTGCCATACCCCGTAAAAATCAGAGACTGCAGTCGGATCGTCGGCTGACGCCGCGTTGCATCCGAAATCTTGTGCCGGCAGTACGCCCCCGGTAGAAGTTGGATTTTAGATCCAAAAAGGCCCCGTCCGTTTGCGCAAAGCACGGCGGGGCCGTTTTATGTGCGGATGTCTTGTTGGCGATATGCCAGCGCAGCACGCCGGCACCACTATCGGTGGCGGGGCTGCCCGATTGAGCCGGCTCCGAGATCGACGGTAATGCTGCCGGAAATCCTGACATCCGTATCGCCGATCTTGAACTGGCCGTTGCCGTTGCCGGGATATGCATCGTCGGGTTCGGGAGCCGGCTTGGCGATGCGATAGTCGCCGGCCACGCCGGGCAGGGCGCCTTTTTGCGCCTGCGCCGAGCTGTCGCCGGCGAAGGCCGTGCCGCTCGAAAGGCACACGAGCGCTACAACGGCGATGACACGGTGCAATGTTCTGGGTGGATGAGTGTCGATCATCCCAGGACTATAGTGGCGTGCCGGCGACGGGACCAGACCGGCATCATCAAATCTTCGAAAGCCGGCAGGAAGCCGGGCCTGGCTTTATGCCGCCTTTTTTCGCGTGTCGAAAACGTGGTCGACGATGCCCCAGGTCTGGGCCTCGCGGGCGGTCATGAAGTGGTCGCGGTCCAGCGTGCGTTCGACCTCCTCATAGGTGCGTCCGCAATGCTGCGCATAGAGCCCGGCCATGTGCCGTTTCGTCTGGACGATGCGCTCGGCATGGCGCTGGATGTCGGAGGCTTGGCCCTGGAACCCGCCCAGCGGCTGATGCAGCAGGATGGTGGCGTTCGGCAGCGAGATACGACGCCCCGGTGTGCCCGCCATCAGCAGGAAAGAACCCATCGAGGCGGCAAAGCCCATGCACACGGTCGACACCGGGCAGCTGATGTATTGCATCGTGTCGTAGATGGCGAAGCCGCTGGTCACCACGCCGCCCGGCGAGTTGATATAGAGCGAGATCTCCTTGTCGGGATTGTCCGATTCCAGCGACAGCAACTGCGCGCAGACCAGCGCCGAGATGTCGTCGTTGATCTCGCCATTGATGAAGACGATGCGCTCGCGCAGCAGCCGCGAGAAAATGTCGAAGGCGCGTTCGCCGCGGCTCGATTGCTCGATTACCATCGGCACCAGACTGGCAACACCGCTCATGATCTTCTCTCCATTGTCCTTGTTCAGGCTGCGCGCAGCAAGCGGCGAAGCGTGTTTGCGGCGATCGGCTTGCGTGTACCGTTGGCGTCGAGCGAAAGCCGGCAGCTAGCGCACGCCATGGCGACAGCGGGCATTGCCTTGCGGGCGAAGCCGTCATGGACGATGCGCAGATGGGTGCCGCCGGAAACGGTTCGGGCAAGTGTGAAGGTGACAATGCTGTCCAACGGGCCGTCGAGGCGATCCTGCCGCGCGGCGTCGCCTGGCTGCTCCCGCCAGGAATAGCGCAGCAGCTTCTCCGGCTCGGCGTCGAGGATTTCGCATTCGATCGCCGCATCCGGCCCGGCGAAGGCAAAACGATTGCCGGTCTCCGGCCTGATGTCGTTCGGCATCATCCATGCGGCGAGCAGCTCCGGCACGGTCAGGGCCCGCCACACCTTTTCCGGCGGCTCGGCAAGGTCGTACTCGAACTCGATCGCATCGGGAGAGATCTCGCGATGGTTTTGGTCGGCTTTCATCGATCGAACGTTCGTCATTGGTCCATGTCCTTCAAAACCGCCTTCAATCTTTCGATGCGTTCCGGCCAGAAGGTCCGGTAGCGTTCGATCCAGGAGAGCAAGGGGGCGAGCCCCTGCGGATCGGCGCGGTAAAAAGCATTGCGGCCGGCACGTCGTTCGACCACCAGGCCGGCGCCGCGCAGCACCGCCAGATGCTGTGACACCGCCGGTTGCGACACCGTCATGCCGGTGCGCAATTCCGATACCGTCATTTCACCAGCGGCGAGCCGCTCAAAGACGGCGCGGCGCGTCGGGTCGGCCAGGGCCCGGAAAATCTCTGCTTCGATCATGACAAAAGCATAAGTGGATACTTATCGATTTGGCAAGCGTTCTTTTCAAACCCATATGTGGGCTTCCGGCGATGCTGCCATTCCTTGACAATAAGCGGCAGTGCGGATAAGAACGAAAAGGGAACAAAAACCTTGTGGGAAAAGCCAGCCTTAGCAGGCGGCCGACGCCCGCAGCCTGTAAGGTGCTGCGACAAAAATTGGTTTTGGATGAGCGGAGAAATATCATGGCGGGTAGCGTCAACAAGGTCATTCTGGTCGGTAATCTCGGTGCGGACCCTGAAATCCGCCGCCTGAACTCGGGCGAGCCGGTCGTCAACATCCGCATCGCGACGTCGGAAAGCTGGCGCGACAAGAATTCCGGCGAGCGCAAGGAAAAAACCGAGTGGCACAACGTCGTCATCTTCAATGAGGGCATCGCCAAGGTGGCGGAGCAGTATCTGAAGAAGGGCATGAAGGTCTATGTCGAGGGCCAGCTGCAGACGCGCAAATGGCAGGACCAGACCGGCGCCGACAAGTACACGACGGAAGTCGTGCTGCAGAAATTCCGGGGCGAGCTGCAGATGCTCGACGCACGCGGACAGGGTGAGGGCGGCCAGATCGGAGGCAATGCCGGTGGCAACAGCCGTGGTTCCGATTTCGGCCAGTCCAGCCCGAGCGAAGGCTTCAATCGCGGCGGCGGCGGTGGTGCCAAGAGTGGCGGCGGTGGCGGTTCGTCGCGCGAACTGGACGACGAAATCCCGTTCTGAGGACAATCGATCGTATTGAGGGGCAGTCACTGGAGAGGGGACAATGTCGCAGGACCCGCTGCTTGCCGCACCCTCTCCTATACCCTGGCATGCCTTTGCGGCCTTCGCCGCACTGGCGATAGGGCCAACGCAGTTGGCATTGCCGAAGGGAACGCCGAGCCATCGCATCGCGGGCTATGTGTGGGCCGCGCTGATGCTGGTCATCGCCGACTCGAGTTTCTGGATTCATCAGATCCGGCTCATCGGCCCCTCAGTCCGATCCATTTCCTGTCGATCCTGGTGCTGGTCACCGTGCCGCTGTGGCATGCTCACAATCACTGCATCGCCAGGATCGCAAGGCGATGATCGCGCTGTATGTCTTTGCATTGGCCGGCGCCGGCATCTTCACGCTGTTGCCGGGCAGGGTCGTGCACGACGTCGTCTTTGGCGTCGCGCGAGCCGGGCCGTGATCCTCTTCGGTTTTAGAGGCGGATGACCGAAAAATTGGAAGGAAATGTCAGGTGAAAGCACGCGTAAAGTGGGTCGAGGAGCGCACCTTCGTCGGTGAGTCCGGCAGTGGCCACAAGGTCGTGTTCGGAACCGCGCCCGGACCGGCAGGCAAGACGCCAGGCCCGAGCCCGATGGAACTGGTGCTGATCGGGACCGGCGGCTGTTCGGCCTATGATGTCGTCCATATTCTAGAAAAGGGCCGCGAAGCGGTCGAGGATTGCGTGGTCGAGCTCGACGCCGACCGGGCCGAAACAGAGCCCAGGGTGTTCACGCGCATTCACATGCATTTCGTGGTCAAGGGCCGGGCGCTGTCCAGCGACAAGGTCAGGCGGGCGATCGACCTTTCGATCGAAAAATATTGCTCGGCTTCGGCGATGCTGGCCAAGACCGCTGCGATCACTCACGACTTCGAAGTGATCGATACGGCGGTGAAGTAGGCAGTAGGCAGTAGGCAGTAGGCAGTAGGCAGTAGGCAGTAGGAACTGCCGTTCACCCCGCCATCAGCGCCTTGATGCCGTCGGCGACGAACTGCACGGCCAGTGCCGCCAGGATAACGCCGAGCAGCCGGGTCAGGATCGAGCGCCCGGTCTGGCCGAGGATGCGGTCGATGCGTTCCGACAGCACGAACACCAGATAGGTGATGGCGAGGCAGACGAAGATGATGCCGACCAGGGCCGCCTGCGCGGCAAATCCCTGAAAGGAACCGGAGAGCAGCACCGTCGCCGAAATCGCGCCGGGCCCGGCGATCAGCGGGATCGCCAGCGGGAAGGCAGCGATGTTGTGGATCATGTCCTTGGTGATGGCGACGTCGCCGATCTTCTCCTTGCGGTCCTGCCGGCGTTCGAACACCATTTCGAAGGCGATGAAGAACAGCAGGAAGCCGCCGGCGACGCGGAAGGCAGGCAGCGTGATGCCGAACACCGACAGGATCGAGGCGCCGGCAACCGCAAACAGCGCCATCACCAGGAAGCCGATGATCGAGGCGCGGACCGACACCTGCTGGCGCTCGTCGCGGTTCATGCCTCGTGTCACGGCGAGGAACAGCGGCGCCAGCCCGGGCGGATCGATGGTCACGAGAATGGTGACGAAGGCGTTGAACAGGCTGTCGAAGCTCGGCATCTCTGACCCCTCCCGCCGGGCAGGGCCCGTACCATGGCATTGGTAGAGCAAAGCCCGGTCGGTGGGAACAGTTTCGGGCATTCAACTTTTGAAAGCATGGGCGCGAAGGTTCGCGAGGCTTTCGAGCGGCTGCATTCCTCGATCATCGAACCACCCGCCGTGCCAGGAACTCGACTTCGAGCCGCCATGTCGCGCCATTGTCGTGCGAGCGCTCGCCGAGCCAGCGGAAGGAATTTTCGGTAATGCGAGAAAAACTCCAGCGAACCGAGGATCCGGTGCCGTCGGCGTCCACTTGCACGATCGCGTCGCCCTCGGCGTGGCCGAGCTGGCGGCTGAAATACTGGTTGCGCGGATCACTCCAGAAGATGTGCCAGGCATCCGCGCCGGGATCATAGACACGCAGTGTGGTGCCGTAGAAGGTCCAGGTGCCGAGCGAGGGCGAGGGGCCGGCATCACGCGCGGGCAGGATCCAGACGTCCTGGATCGCCCGGCCTTCCAGCACCCAGCCGAAATGCACCTCGCCACGCCCGGTCAGCACCGTGCCGTCCTCGAGATGGCGCGAGGCATCGAACATCCAGGCGCCGACGAATCGGCCGTAAAGGCTCAGTTTTTCGGCAAGCCCTTCTGTTGGTCCGGAACTGTGCAAGGCTTCGGCAAAGGAGGATTGGTCGAACATGGTTCAGCTCTCTTCTTGTCAGGAGACCGGGAAGGGTAGGCGGTGACAGGGTTCTGGGCTTGGGAAAAATTGCTATATTTCGGCCATGACAGCGACAATGCATACGCTTGCATCCGGCCCCGGCTGGCACGTGACGGATGTGATCTGCACGGCCGGCGCCGGCGACCGGCCGTTCGAGGAAGCACATCAGGATTTCTGCGTCGCCGCCGTCACCAACGGCACGTTCCGCTACCGCGCGCAACAAGGCACGGCGATGCTGGCGCCCGGCGCCCTCCTGCTCGGCAATCCCGGCACATGTTACGAATGCGGGCATGAACATGGCAGCGGCGACCGTTGCCTGTCATTTCATTTCGGGCCGTCCTACATGGAACGGATCGTGGCTGGCGTGCCGGCCGCCAGGAAGCTGGCCTTTGAGGCGCCACGCCTGCCACCTTTGCCGGCCTTGGCGTCCTTGCTCGCCGAGGCGGAAACCGCTCGCGAGACGGCCGACATCGACGCCTTCGAGGAACTCGGGCTGCGCATTGCGGGTGCCGCCGTGGCAACGGTCTCCAGCCCGACGCATGTCAGGCGCGCGCCGAGCCGTCGCGACCAGAAGCGGGTTGCCGAGGCCGTGCGGCGGATAGAGCTGGATGCCGACGGGCCAGTCCCGCTTTCAGCTCTTGCGGATGAAACTGCGATCAGTCCGTATCATTTCCTGCGCATCTTCCGGCAGGTCGCGGGCATGACCCCCTATCAATTCCTGCTCAAGACGCGGCTGCACAGGGCAGCGGTGCGACTGCACATGTCGGATGAGGCGGTCTCGGCGATCGCCTTCGAGGCCGGCTTCAACGATCTGTCGACATTCAACCGCCGGTTTCTGCGTATCATGGGCGAAACGCCGGGCCAATATCGCGCCCGCCGTGGCGCGATGGGCGTTCGCGTCTCGTGAAGCGGTTCAGGTGCTCACAAGGGCGGCAACAGGGTCCGATCCATCGCGCTCGCGGCTTTCGTTCAGGGAAAAACGTCCATTACGGGTCTTTGCGTCGATGGCGGCGAAACCGCCTTGGCCATATCGTCGCAATCAGTGGTATCCTTTTGAAATTACCATCAAAAATGACACTGGAAAAGTGCCTGACATGTTGGAGTTTCAGCCTTGCTTCCTATATAAGCACCGAGTGATTCCTGATTAGATTGTGATCCGATTTGACCGACCAGAAGACACCGCGCGGCGCCGACGGCGGCCCCACCGGCATCGAGCCGATATCCATCGTCGAGGAGATGCAGCGCTCCTATCTCGATTACGCCATGAGCGTGATCGTCAGCCGTGCGCTGCCCGACGTGCGCGACGGCCTGAAGCCGGTGCATCGCCGCATTCTCTTCGCCGCCCATGAGAGCGGCTACCACTGGAACCGCAAATATGTGAAATCGGCGCGTCCGGTCGCCGATGTGATGGGTAAATACCATCCGCATGGCGACGCTTCCATCTACGACGCCTTGGTGCGCATGGCGCAGGACTGGTCGCTGCGCGTGCCGCTGATCGACGGACAGGGCAATTTCGGCTCCATCGACGGCGATCCGCCGGCGGCGATGCGCTACACGGAAGCGCGGCTGACCAAGGTCGCGCACGAGCTTTTGGAGGATATCGACAAGGATACCGTCGACTTCCAGGACACTTATGATGCCTCGGGCAGCGAACCGAAGGTTCTCCCGGCACGGTTTCCCAATCTTCTGGTCAATGGCTCGGGCGGCATCGCCGTCGGCATGGCGACCAACATCCCGCCGCACAATCTCGGCGAAATCTGCAATGGCGCGATCGCCATCATCGACAATCCGGCGATCGACCTGCCTGCGCTGATGGAGATCATTCCGGGGCCGGATTTCCCGACCGGCGGCATCGTGCTTGGCCGTTCCGGCATCTACAGCGCCTATTCGACCGGCCGCGGCTCCATCGTCATGCGCGGCAAGGTCAACATCGAACAGCGCGGCAATGACCGCGAGTCGATCATCATCACCGAAGTTCCCTACCAGGTGAACAAATCCTCGATGATCGAGAAGATGGCCGAACTGGTGCGCGACAAGCGCATCGAGGGCATTTCCGACATCCGCGACGAGAGCGACCGCCAGGGCTACCGCGTCGTCATCGAGCTGAAGCGCGACGCAGTCGCCGACGTCATCCTCAACCAGCTCTACCGCTTCACGCCGCTGCAGACCTCCTTTGGCGCCAATATGGTGGCGCTGAACGGCGGCAAGCCGGAGGTGATGAACCTGACCGACATGCTGAAGGCGTTCGTCGCCTTCCGCGAGGAGGTGATCACCCGGCGGACGAAATTCCTGCTGCGCAAGGCGCGCGACCGTGCCCATGTGCTGGTCGGTCTCGCCATCGCCGTCGCCAATATCGACGAAATCATCAAGCTGATCCGCACCGCGCCGGATCCGCAGACGGCGCGTGAGCAGTTGATGGAGCGGCGCTGGCCATCCGGCGATGTCGAATCGCTGATCCTGTTGATCGACGATCCACGCCATCGCATCAACGAGGACGGCACCTACAACCTTTCAGAGGAACAGGCGCGCGCCATCCTCGAACTGCGCCTGCAGCGCCTGACCGCGCTCGGCCGCGACGAAATCGCCGAAGAGTTGAACACGATCGGCGCCGAAATCATTGATTATCTGGACATTTTGTCTTCCCGTGCGCGTGTCCAGCAGATCGTCAAGGACGAGCTTGCCGCCGTGCGCGACGAGTTCGGCACGCCGCGCCGCACCGAACTCACCGATGGTGGGGCGGACATGGAAGACGAGGACCTGATCCAGCGCGAGGACATGGTCGTGACGGTGAGCCATTCCGGCTACATCAAGCGCGTGCCGCTGTCGCTCTACCGGGCGCAGCGCCGCGGCGGCAAGGGCCGCTCCGGCATGTCGACCAAGGAAGAGGATTTCGTCACCCGGCTGTTCGTGGCCAACACGCATACGCCGGTGCTGTTCTTCTCCTCGCGCGGCATCGTCTACAAGGAAAAGGTCTGGCGGCTGCCGATCGGCAATCCGCAGTCGCGCGGCAAGGCGCTGATCAACATGCTGCCGCTGGAGCAGGGCGAGCGCATCACCACCATCATGCCGCTGCCCGAGGACGAGACCAGCTGGGGCGAGCTCGACGTGATGTTCGCCACCACGCGCGGCACCGTGCGCCGCAACAAGCTGTCCGACTTCGTCCAGGTCAACCGCAACGGCAAGATCGCCATGAAGCTGGAGGAGGAGGGCGACGAGATCCTCGGCGTCGAGACCTGCACCGACAATGACGACGTGCTCCTGACCGCCAGTTCAGGTCAGTGCATCCGCTTCTCGGTCGGCGACGTACGCGTCTTCCAGAGCCGCAATTCTGTCGGCGTGCGCGGCATAACCATGGCCGAGACCGACCGCATCATCTCGATGTCGGTGATCGAGAATGTCGATGCGCCGCCAGCCGAGCGCGCGGCCTATCTCAAGCGGGCGGCGGCCGAACGGCGGCTTGCCGCCGGGATCGCTGCCGGCGAAGAGGAAGAGATCGCGCTGACCAATGAAGAGGTCGGCGAGGAGACGGAGCTTTCCGACGAACGCTACGAGTTCCTCAAGGCACATGAGCAGTACGTGCTGACGGTGACCGAATATGGCTACGGCAAGCGCTCGTCGTCCTACGATTTTCGCCTGACCGGGCGCGGCGGCAAGGGCATCCGCGCCACCGACGTGTCGAAGGTGGCCGAGATCGGCCGGCTGGTGGCGACGTTCCCGGTCGGCAATGACGACCAGATCATGCTGGTGTCGGATGGCGGCACTGTCATCCGGGTGCCGGTCAACGGCATCCGTTTCGCCAGCCGCGCCACCAAGGGCGTGACCATCTTCAACACGGCTGAAGGTGAAAAGGTGGTTTCGGTCGAGCGGATCTCGGAACCGCAATCGGACGAAGAAAGCGAAGAGACCATCGAGGGCGGTGCTGAAGCCGCTCCGGCGGCTGACGCCGGTCCGGAGGGTGCGGAGTAAGCACGGCATCCAGGTTTTGACATGGCAACGCCGGCCATCAGCCGGCGCGGCGGCAAGTTCAGACTGACTTAGTAGTGACTATAGGGCTTGCGGGGGCCGAAGCCTTCGAAGCGCTTGGTGTTGGCCTTGGCGCGAATGCGTTGTGCCTCCTGATGCAGCCCAAATACGGTGGCGATCAGCATGGCGACGGTCATTGCGGTGGCGAGCATGTAGATCAGCATGTGCGTGTTCTCCTGCGCCTAACAACGGATAGATGGGATTTTGGTTTCATCTTATTAAGCTGCAACCTAGTGAACGCTGCGTGAAGGCTTCGTGATTAGCGTGTTCATCTGTCGTTCATGCGCCGGAAAAGGTTCACGGCCGGCACGCCGATCGGATTTGCCTTTGCGAGAGAGGCTCGCTAGAGCCTGTTCCATCTTGATGGACGGAAGATGGAACAGGCTCTAGCTTTCATTTGAGCATGATCTTTTCCAAAAACCGGTTTCCACTTTTTGGGATCATGCATTAGAAGCACCTGCCATGACTGAACGCATCGCCCTCTATGCCGGCTCCTTCGACCCGCTGACCAACGGCCATCTCGACGTGCTGAAGGCGTCGCTGGCCGTGGCCGACATCGTTTATGCGGCGATCGGCATCCACCCAGGCAAACAGCCGCTGTTTTCCTTCGAGGAGCGGGTGCAATTGATCGAGATCGCTACGAAAGCGGAATTCGGGCGTGAAGGTGCCCGCATCAAGGTCGTCGCCTTCGACGGTCTGGTCATCGACGCGGCCAGGAAGCAAGGCGCCTCGATCATGATCCGCGGCCTGCGCGACGGCACCGACCTCGACTACGAGATGCAGATGGCCGGCATGAACGAGACCATGGCGCCTGAACTGCAGACGGTTTTTCTGCCCGCCAGCCCCTCCGTGCGCACCATTACCGCCACACTTGTCCGCCAGATTGCCTCGATGGGAGGCGACATCCGCCCCTTCGTGCCGGCGGCGGTTGCCGGTGCGCTCACCGCCAAATTCGCAAAATAAGTTCTCGGAGAAAACCATGCAGCTGAAAAAGCTCGCCTCGTTCCTCGTCGTGCTTGCCGGTCTTGTGACCGCATCGGTCTCGGCTTTTGCCGCCGAGCCGGAAAACACCATGATCATCACGCTGAAGGACGGCGACGTCACCATTGCGCTGAGGCCCGACCTCGCGCCCAAGCATGTCGCCCAGATCAAGACTCTGGTGCGCCAGGGCGCCTATGACAATGTCGCCTTCCACCGCGTCATCGACGGCTTCATGGCGCAGACCGGCGACGTCAAGTTCGGCAACATGAAGAAGGGTTTCAGCGCCGAGGCCGTCGGCACCGGCGGTTCCGATCTGCCCGACCTGCCGGCCGAATTCTCGCAGACCGAACGCTATAAGCGCGGCGTGGTCGGCATGGCCCGCTCGCAGGACCCCAACTCCGCCAATTCGCAGTTCTTCATCATGTTCGCGCCAGCGCCGCCGCTCGATGGCCAGTACACCATCGTCGGCAATGTCGTCAGCGGCATGGAGTTGGTGGATCACATCAAGAAGGGCGACCAGGCGGACAACGGCACGGTCACCGATCCTGATCGGATGATCAAGGTGCGCATCGCCGCAGACAAGTAAAGTTGTCAAATAACTCTGTTTTCTCAAAAGGATATCTGACATGGCCGAAATCAAGGACCGCGAGAACGCGCTCATCATGGAAACGACCAAGGGCAAGGTGGTCATAGAACTTTTCCCCGACCTGGCGCCCGGCCATGTCGCCCGCATCAAGGAACTGGCCCGCGAAGGCGCCTATGACGGCGTGGTTTTCCACCGCGTCATCGAGGGCTTCATGGCGCAGACCGGTGACGTCAAGTTCGGCAATTCCAGCAAGCCCACATTTGCGCCGTCCCGGGCTGGCATGGGTGGCTCGGAAAAGCCGGACCTGAAGGCCGAATTCTCCAACGCCAACCATGGCCGCGGCACCTGCTCGATGGCCCGTTCGCAGAATCCGAACTCGGCCAATTCACAGTTCTTCATCTGCTTCGACGATGCCGCCTTCCTCAACCGCCAGTACACGGTCTGGGGCCAGGTCATCGAAGGCATGGACAATGTCGACAAGATCAAGCGCGGCGAGCCGGTGCAGGATCCCGACAAGATCGTGTCGCTGAAGGTCGCGGCCGACGTCAAGTAAGGGTAAACGACAATGATGGGCGTCGTCTGGTCGCTTCTCGGCATCCTGTCCGGCGCTTTCATTGCCATTCAGGCACCAATCAATTCGCAATTGGCGCGCGATCTCGGTCTTCCGGTCGCGGCGGCGGCATTTTCGTTCCTGTCGGGCGCGATCGTGCTCGGCGTCATCTCCGTCGCGGTGGTGAAGCTGCAGGGCATCTCGCTCGACTGGAAAGCGCCGGCGCCCTGGCTGTTCGTCGCGGGCGGAATGCTCGGCGGCTTCTATGTGACGCTGTCGACGATCCTGACGCCGCGCATCGGCGCCGCCGCGCTGATGGCGTTTCTGGTGGCCGGCCAGTTGCTGGCCGGCATGCTCATCGACCGCGTCGGCTTCCTCGGCGTCGCGGTGCGTGAAATCTCGCTCGGCCGCGTTGCCGGCGCGGTGCTGCTGCTGGCCGGAGCGCTGCTCGTCCGGCTCTACTGATGCGCGTCGACCTCTTTGATTTCGATTTGCCGGAGGAGTGCATCGCGCTTCGTCCGGCGGAGCCGCGCGACAGCGCCAAGATGCTGGTCGTGAAGCCCGGTGAGGGGCTCGACGATCGCACGGTTGGCGACCTGCCATCCTTGCTCAGGGCCGGCGACGTGCTGGTGTTCAACGACACCAAGGTCATTCCGGCGCAGCTCAAAGGCATCAGGCGGCGCGGCGAAGCACAGGCGCAGGTCGAGGCCACGCTGCATATGCGCATGGCACCGGGCCGCTGGCTGGCCTTCATGCGGCCGGGCAAGCGCATTGCCGCCGGCGATCGCATCCATTTCGGCCATGACGGCAATTCGTGTTTCCTCGGCCAGCTTGACGCAACCGTGATCGAGAAAGGCGAGGGCGGTGAGGCGCTGCTTGGCTTCGACCTGTCAGGGCCTTTCCTCGACGAGGCACTGCACGCGGTCGGCCACATTCCGCTGCCGCCCTATATCGCCTCGAAGCGCGACGACGACGAACGCGACCGGGCCGACTACCAGACCATCTATGCCCGCGAGGAAGGCGCCGTCGCGGCACCGACAGCGGGCCTGCATTTCACGCCGGAGCTTTTTGCAGCGCTTGACGCCAAGGGCATCGAACGCCGCTTCGTCACCTTGCATGTCGGCGCCGGTACGTTCCTGCCAGTGAAGGCGGATGACACCACCGACCACAAGATGCATGCCGAGACCGGTTCGGTCAGCGCGGAAACCGCGGACGCGTTGAACGCGGTGAAGGCGAGGGGCGGACGCATCGTCACCGTCGGCACGACCTCGCTGCGCCTGCTGGAAAGTGCCGCGCGCGAGGACGGCACCCTGGTTGCCTGGTCCGGCCCAACCGACATCTTCATCACGCCCGGCTATCGCTTTCGCACCGCCGACATGCTGATAACCAATTTCCATCTGCCGCGCTCGACGCTGTTCATGCTGGTTTCAGCCTTCAGCGGCCTCGACACGATGCGCGCGGCCTATGCGCATGCGATCGAGAACCGCTACAGATTCTATTCCTATGGCGACTCAAGCCTGCTTTATCGAGCGGAGACGAGCGATGGATGATGATCTCAAGAACCTGGACCGCGATGCGCTGATCGCCGAGGTGAAAAAGCTTCGCGCCGGTATTCGTGCGCATCGCGATGCCACCGGCCACGATCTGTGCTGGCATCACCCCGATCTGTGGGATCTCTTGCCGGAGAAGACCGAACCGGCGATCGCCGTGCCGCCTTGGCCAAAATTCATGCGTGGCTGCATCCACTACCGCCAGTCGCTCGACAAGCAGGCTCCGGACGCCCCGGTCCATGACAAGGAATTCAATGGCTAAGCCGTTCAGCTTCAAGGTTCTGGCGACTGACGGCAAGGCGCGGCACGGCGTGATCGACATGCCGCGCGGTGCAATCCGCACGCCGGCCTTCATGCCGGTCGGCACCGGCGGCACCGTCAAGACCATGTACATGGACCAGGTGCGCGGCGTCGGCGCCGACATCATCCTGGGCAACACCTACCATCTGATGCTGCGGCCCGGCGCCGAGCGCGTGGCGCGGCTCGGCGGCTTGCACGAGTTCGCCCGCTGGCCTTATCCGATCTTGACCGACAGCGGCGGTTTTCAGGTGATGTCGCTGTCGAAGCTGAGAAAGCTGACCGAAAAAGGCGTCACCTTCCGCTCGCATATCGACGGCGCCGCCTATGAGATGTCACCGGAGCGCTCGATCGAGATCCAGGGCTTGCTCGATTCCGACATCCAGATGCAGCTCGACGAATGCACGGCGCTGCCGGCCGGGATGAAGGAGATCGAGCGGGCCATGGAACTGTCGCTTCGCTGGGCCGAGCGCTGCAAGACTGCGTTCGGCGATCAGCCGGGCAAGGCGATGTTCGGCATCGTGCAAGGTGGCGACAACGCGGCACTGCGGGTGCGGTCGGCGCAGGCGTTGAGCGCGCTGGAGCTGAAAGGCTACGCCGTCGGCGGCCTGGCCGTCGGCGAGCCGCAAGCGGTGATGCTCGAGATGCTCGACATCACCTGTCCGGAACTGCCTGATGACAAGCCGCGCTACCTCATGGGCGTCGGCACGCCCGACGATATCCTGAAATCGGTGGCGCGCGGCATCGACATGTTCGATTGCGTGATGCCGACGCGAGCCGGCCGGCATGGCCTTGCCTATACCAGGCGCGGCAAGGTCAATCTGCGCAACGCCCGCCATGCCGACGATCCGCGCCCGCTCGACGAGGAAAGCGACTGCCCGGCCGCGCGGGACTATTCACGCGCCTATCTGCACCATCTCGTGCGCTCGCAGGAGGCGCTCGGCGCCATGCTTCTGACCTGGAACAATCTATCGTATTATCAAAGGCTTATGCAGGACATCCGTGCCGCTATTGGGGCCGGCTCCTTCGAGACGCGCGGCGCGGAAATGACCGAGGGCTGGGCGAGGGGCGATATTCCGGCCCTTTGAAACTCCATTGGCTATGGAAGGCAGTCCTCTGGTCATCCAGCGGCCTCCAAAGCTATGGAGGTGGCGACAACTCCCTTGAATCGTGTAAGCTCCTTGCCGATCTAAGTTTGGCGACGGATGACCTTCTAAGGAATCCAAATGAAAGTTTACGCCATGTCAGCCAATCAAAAAATAAAAACTGCAATCTCAAAAGTGGTCAGAGATAGAATTCACAGCGGCAAAATCCTCGACGTCGTGGTAAACCCCGAAACAAACACGGATGGGGAACGTGTGATTTATGTCTACGTCATATTTGATAATGAGAAGAATCAGATCGATGCGAAAGAGACGATTGGGATAACGCGTCACGTCCGTGATAGCTTGTCCAAGCTTGGTGAGGATAGCTTTCCAGTTTTTTACTATGTCGCAAAATCAGAAGCGGGAAATATAGCTGAAGCCAAGTGATCTCCTTAGCACTGCGAAGCTCTTGGCTACGGCCGGGAAAGGCAAGCCGTCTCAGGTTAATCTGCGACGTTCGGCCAGTAGCACGTATTATGCAATGTTTCACTGCCTGGCTCGCACATGTGCGGATCTTTTGATAGGTGGCAGTGGTTCAGCGCGAAGCAAGCATGCTTGGGTAGAGGTTTATCGCTCGTTGGCGCATGGCACAGCAAAAAGCGCCTGCGAAGACAATAGAACCATGTCGAAATTTCCAGCCTCGATCGAGGATTTTGCAAACAAATTTGTGGAAATGCAGAGGAAGAGGCACGAGGCTGACTATAATCCTTTAACGAAATTTTACAGATCGGATGTTCTTGCGGATATACAAAGTGTCGAGATTGTTATAGCTGCCTTTGGATTGTCTCCTATTGTGGACAGAAGAGCGTTTGCTTCTTGGGTCATTTTTAAGAATATGAAAAAGAACTGAATCTGGATCTCAGGTGCTCAGCGAATTCGAGGCGCGCAGGCTGCAGCCGGTGATCTGGAACGTGCCGTCGGGCTGTTGCTGCAACGTGTAAACAGCTTCGTAGTCCTTGCCATCTGGCCCGACGATCAGCACCTGCTGGACGATCGAACCCGGAGCCGTCTCCTCGACCTTGCCGAAGGAATAGGTCCGCGGCTTGCGCACCGGCGGGTAACCGTTGGTTACCATGTTCATGAATGCGTCGACGGTCGGGAAAATCCGTTTCACATTCGGGGCGGCGAAGCTGTAGGCGGTGGCGCCGTCATTGGCGATGAGGGCCTTTAACTGGCCGTCGATGACAGACTGCCCTGCCTTGATTTCGGCGTCGCCGGCGAACGCCGACGAGACCAGGATGAATGGACCGAACGCGAATGCGAGAAACATGCGGCGCATGGCCTGTCTCCGTTGCCCTCGAAAAGCTGCCTCTCCAGAAAGCCGTTCAGGAGATATCCTAACATACGTGCGACGGTGCTTCACGGTTTCAGCAATGAGGAATATTCATCCCCGCGGTGCTCAAGCCTCTTTCAACGGTGAGCGCCTGTTGGTGCTCCGTGGCAAGCTCCTCCAGCGCTGCATGCCAATGATGCGGCGTAGATCGAGGCCGGGCCGGTTGAGCACAAATTCCAGCGCTTGAAAGCCCGCCTCCAGTCTGCCAGAAGGGCCGCTTGGACTTGGACGTTTAGCGGGACGAAGCCATGAAGGCGTTTTTCGTGCAGATCAAATGCGAACTCGGCAAATCCTATGAGGTTGCCAGTGCGCTTGCCGATGCCGAGATCGCCTCGGAAATCTACTCCACCGCCGGCAACTACGATCTGCTCGCCAAATTCTATGTCGACGACGAGGAAGATGTCGGCCATTTCGTCAACGAGAAGGTGCAGATTCTCCCCGGCATCAAGGACACGTTCACAGTGGTCACGTTCCGCGCTTTCTAGCTGGAAACCCGCTTGCCCGGACACGAGGCAAAGCCTGATTACTGTTATATTTCGGCTGCCTCAATTTTAGGCAGGTGCAACATACTGATCGCCCGTATCTCGCAAATCACCGATTGCGCTTGATTTTCTCCGGCGACGCCAGTGAAATGGCGTCACAGGGGAGTATGCGATTGGCAGCGTTCGATGAAATGCTTCCGGAAGTCTCCGGATTGAGAAGACCGTATTCGGCTTATGATCGCTGGCTGAAAGAGCAGGATCCGGCCAGGCTTACCGAGAAGATGCAGGACGCCGAACGCGTCTTCCGCAAGACCGGCATCACTTTCGCCGTCTATGGCGAGCAGGAAGCCTCCGAGCGGCTGATCCCGTTCGATATCGTTCCCCGCATCATTTCGGGCAATGAGTGGCGGCGCCTCACGCAAGGCATCGAGCAGCGCGTGCAGGCGCTGAACGCCTTCCTCGATGACATCTACCACCGCCAGGAAATCCTGCGCGCCGGGCGCGTTCCAAGGGAATTGATCGCCAAAAACGAGGCATTCCTGCCGGAAATGATCGGGGTCAGGCCGCCGGCCGGCGTCTACACCCACATTATCGGCGTCGACATCGTCCGCATCTCA
The DNA here is from genome assembly GCF_040318045.1 of Mesorhizobium sp. M1338. NCBI lineage: Bacteria > Pseudomonadati > Pseudomonadota > Alphaproteobacteria > Hyphomicrobiales > Phyllobacteriaceae > Mesorhizobium > Mesorhizobium sp. M1338. Next base: position 27,953 of record NZ_JAMYLL010000023.1, read on the forward strand.
GAGGACGAATTCTACGTGCTGGAGGACAATGCGCGCACGCCGTCGGGCGTCTCCTACATGCTGGAGAACCGCGAGACGATGATGCAGCTGTTCCCCGAGCTGTTCCAGAAAATCAAGGTGCGGCCGGTGGAAAACTACCCGCAGCTTCTGCGCCAGTCGCTGGCGGCAGTGCGGCCGCAGAGCACCAAGGGCGCGCCGACGATTGCGGTGTTGACGCCAGGCAGCTTCAACTCCGCCTATTTCGAACACGCCTTCCTGGCCGACCAGATGGGCGTGCAGCTGGTCGAAGGCCAGGATCTGCGGGTCGTCGACGGTCATGTCGCGATGCGCACGACCGAAGGCTACAAGCAGATCGATGTGCTGTACCGCCGCGTCGACGATTCGTTCCTCGACCCGCTGACCTTCCGGCCTGACTCTACACTTGGCATACCCGGCATCATGGATGTGTACCGTGCCGGCAACATCACCATCGCCAATGCGCCGGGCACCGGCATCGCCGACGACAAGGCGATCTATTCCTACATGCCCGAGATCATCGAGTTCTACACCGGCCGCAAGGCAATCCTCGGCAACATCCCGACCTGGCGCTGCTCGGAGCCGGATAGCCTGAAATATGTGCTCGAGCACATCGACGAGCTGGTGATCAAGGAAGTGCATGGTTCCGGCGGCTACGGCATGCTGGTCGGGCCGGCGGCGACCAAGAAGGAATGCGAGACCTTCGCCAAGAAATTGGCGGCCAAGCCCTCGAATTATATCGCCCAGCCGACGTTGGCGCTGTCGACATGTCCGATCCTGACGGAAAAGGGGCTGGCGCCGCGCCACGTCGACCTCAGACCCTATGTGCTGGTCTCCGACCGCATCCAGATCGTCCCCGGCGGGCTGACCCGTGTCGCGCTGAAGGAAGGCTCGCTGGTCGTCAATTCCTCGCAAGGCGGCGGGACGAAGGATACGTGGGTGCTGGATGATTAGTGCAGTGAATAGTGAATAGTGAATAGTGAATAGTGAATAGTGAATGGTAGAATGGTCAATGGTCAGATGCCTGGATGCAAGGGGACGGCGTATATGAGGTTCTACCTGTGTCGATCCACTATTCACCATTCACCATTCACCATTCACCGGCTCGCCTGACATGCTTCTAGGCCGCACCGCCAACGGGCTTTACTGGATGAACCGCTACATAGAGCGGGCCGAGAATATGGCTCGGCTGGTCGATGCCGGTCTGCGCATGGCGCTGACCCGCACCCAGAGCGCGTCGGAAGAGTGGAATTCGGTGCTGCTCAGCGCCGGCTCCGACGTCACCTTCAGCCAGAAATACTCTGACTATACCGCCGCGAATGTTGCCGACTTCCTGCTGCGCGACACGTCGAACCCGTCGAGCACGATGGCGGCGATCGAGACGGCCCGCAACAATGCCCGCATGGTGCGCACGGCGCTGACGCGCGAGACATGGGAGAGCATCAACGAAGCCTGGATGTCGCTGAAGCGGATGCTGGCAAGGCCGATCGACGAGCGCGACCTGCCCAGCGTGCTCGACGCTATCAAGCGCGAGACGGCGCTGATCCGCGGCTCGTTCTATGGCACCATGCTGCGCAACGAGATCTTCGATTTCTCGCAGCTCGGCACCTATGTCGAGCGCGCCGACAACACGGCGCGCATCCTCGACGTGAAATACTATGTGCTCTTGCCGTCGATCTCCTGGGTCGGCTCGACGCTCGACAACTACCAGTGGGAATCGATCCTGCGCTCGGTGTCGGCGCATCGCTCCTATCGCTGGGTCTACGACGCCGACTACAAGCCGACCAACATTGCCGACTATCTGATCCTCAATGTCCGCATGCCGCGTTCGCTGACCTTCTGCTATCGCTTCCTGTCGGAGCATCTGAAGTTCCTCGGCGACGATTACGGCGAACGCCATGCCTGCCACGCAACGGCCGAGAAGACGCAGACAATGCTGAGAGCCGGGTCGATCAAGGATATTTTCGATGCCGGCCTGCATGAATTCCTGGCCAATTTCATTCGCGACAACACCAAGCTCGGTGACGAGATCGCGCAGGACTACCGGTTCAATTGAGCATGGCTCCGAAAAGTGGGACAAGATCATGCTCACAAGCGGGACATAGCGCATGCGGCTGAAGATCACCCACCGGACGGAATACCGCTACGATGCGCCGGTGCACTATCTGTTGCAGCGGCTGCGGCTGCTTCCGGTCAGCGGATCGACGCAGACCGTTCTGTCCTGGGCTCTGACCATCGAAGGCGCGCGCGAAGAGGTTCGCTTTGTCGACCATTTCGGCAACGACACCAGACTGTTGAGCGTCGAGGGCGAGCGCGACTTCATCACGGTGGAAGCATCGGGCGAAGTGGTGACGCGCGACACCGCGGGCGTTTCCGGGCCACACCAGGGTTTTACGCCGCTCTGGCTGTACAGCCATGAAACGCCATTGACGGCGATCGGCGGCGGTGTTCGCGAACTCGCCTCATCTGTCGGCAAGGGCACCGACATCGAAAGGCTGCACCGGCTGATGGCCGTCATCGGCGAGCGCGTCGCCTACACGCCCGGCACCACCAATGCAACGACGCCTGCGGAGGAAGCCTTGGCGCTCAAGACCGGTGTCTGCCAGGATCACACCCATATCTTTGCCGCCGCGGCGCGCGCCATGGGCTTTCCGGCCCGCTATGTCAGCGGCTATCTGATGCTGGACGCGACGGTCGAGCAGGCCCCAAGCCATGCCTGGGCCGAAGCGCATGTTTCGGGTCTCGGCTGGGTTGCCTTCGATGCCGCCAATGGCATTTCGCCTGACGAGCGCTATGTGAAGGTGGCAACCGGCCGCGATTACCGCGACGCCACGCCGGTGTCGGGAATTCGGCTGGGACAGGCGGAAGAAGAGCTTGCGGTCACCGTCACGGTGGAGCAGTAATCCTTCGCAAGATTGCCGCCAGAAGAGATTCCATGACTTATTGCGTTGGCCTGAAGATCGATCGCGGGCTCGTGTTCATGTCCGACACGCGCACCAATGCCGGCATGGATTCGATTTCCACCTTCCGCAAGATGCATGTCTGGGAGCAGCCGGGCGAGCGCGTCGTCGTTTTGATGTCGGCCGGCAACCTGGCGACGACGCAGGCCGTGGTCAGCCTGCTTGACGAACGCACCAAGGCAATTGCCGACCGTCATGCCACGCTTCTGGAAACGCCGTCGATGTATCAGACGGTGCGGATGGTCGGCGACACGGTCAAGGAAGTCATCGCCAGTTCGTCGCCCGCGGGCGAGAAGGCGGATTCCTACTTCAATGCCTCCTTCATCCTCGGCGGCCAGATCAAGGGCAGCGAGCCGCGCCTGTTCATGATCTATCCCGAAGGCAATTTCATCGAATCGACCGATGACACGCCGTTCTTCCAGATCGGCGAGACCAAATACGGCAAGCCGATCATCATCCGCGCCTATGAAAAGACGATGAGCTTCGCCGAGACGGTGAAACTGCTGCTGGTATCGTTCGATTCGACGTTGAAGTCGAACCTGTCCGTCGGCCTGCCGCTCGACCTGCTCTTCCTGGAGAAGGACGCTTTCAAGGTCGGGTTGAAGAAGCGGATCGCGCATGACGACCAGTATTACCGCACGATCTCGGACGGCTGGTCGAATGCGCTGAAGACGGCTTTTGCCAGCCTGCCGGATTTCCCTGGCTGAGGCGTGCCGCATACGCTGGCGGTTGCATATATTTCACGCGTTAAATAATAAGAGGCCAGCCGCGACGGATGGCGGCGAGGGATCATGTCGGGAGGACAGGATGAACAACGATGAGTTCCGGCAATGGTCGCGGCGCGCCGCCGACTGGGGCGCCGACTACCGCAGCACGCTGCGCGAGCAGCCAGTGCGGCCACTGGTCGAGCCCGGCGACATCTTTAGAAGCATAGGGGCGTCACCACCCGAAGACGCCGAACCGATGGACCAGATCTTCGCCGACTTCGAAGAGAAGATTTTGCCGGGGATGACGCATTGGCAGCATCCGCGCTTCTTCGCCTATTTCCCGGCCAATGCGGCGCCGGTCTCGGTGGTGGCGGAATATCTGGTTTCGGCGATGGCCGCGCAATGCATGCTTTGGCAGACGTCGCCTGCGGCAACCGAGCTCGAAACACGCACCGTCGATTGGATGCGCCAGGCGCTCGGCCTGCCGGAAGGGTTTTCCGGGGTGATCCAGGATTCAGCCTCGTCGGCGACGCTGGCCGCGGTGCTGACCATGCGTGAACGGGCGTTGGACTGGCAAGGCAACAAACAAGGGTTGGCCGGGCAGGCGCGGCTGCGCATCTATTCCTCCGACCAGGTGCACACCTCCATCGATCGGGCGATCTGGATTTCCGGCATCGGCGAGGACAATCTCGTGCGCATTCCTGTCGGCGGCCGTTTTCGCGCCATGGACACGGCAGCGCTCGAGGCGGCAATCGTCGCCGACCGCGAGGCCGGTATGCAGCCGGCCGGCATCATCGCTTGCGTCGGCGGCACCAGCACTGGCGGCACGGATGATATCCTTGGCGTCGCCGCGGTGGCGCAGCGGCACGGGCTTTATCTGCATGTCGATGCTGCCTGGGCCGGCTCGGCGATGATCTGCCCGGAGTACCGGCGTTTCTGGGCTGGTGTCGAGCGGGCGGATTCCATCGTCTTCAACCCGCACAAATGGCTGGGCGCGCAGTTCGACTGCTCGATGCAGTTCATCCGCCGGCCGGAGGATCTTGTTCGCACCCTGGCGATCAAGCCTGAATTCCTGAAGACGCATGGCCGCGACGGCATCATCAACTATTCCGAATGGTCGGTGCCGCTCGGCCGCCGCTTTCGCGCGCTGAAATTGTGGTTCCTGCTGCGCGCGCATGGGCTGGAAAACCTGCGCGCAATGATCCGCAATCATGTCGCCTGGAGCGAAAGGCTTGCCGCGCGGCTGGCAAGGGAGCCGGATTTCGAGATCGTCAGCGAACCGATGCTGTCCCTGTTCTCGTTCCGGCACAAGGCAATAACCGACGCGGAGGCGGACGAGCACAATCTGCGGCTGGTCAATGCGATCAACGATGATGGCCGCATCTACCTGACGCAGACGAGGGTCGATGGGCAGGTCGCAATCCGTTTCCAGGTCGGCCAGTTCGAAGCGACCGCCGCCGATATCGATATGGCTTTCACCGTCATCATGGAAATAGCGCGCGGTGTGGCCTGATCAGGTCCAGTCGGGATTGCGTTGGCGTTTGCCTTTGCAATCATATGCATTTCATTAGCCGGCTTACGCCTTTTCATTGGTTTCGTTTTCGACTATAGACAAGAAAAACGAAAACGGGAGGTTGTCCTATGTATCTGTCGCCACGCCATGCCGAAATTATCCAGATGGCCAAGGATCATGGTCGGGTGCTGGTCGAGGATCTGGCCACACATTTCAACGTGACGCCGCAGACCATACGCAAGGATCTCAACGACCTGTGCGACCAGAGGCTGCTTTCGCGCATCCATGGCGGCGCGTTGTTCCCGTCCGGCATCGAGAACATGGAGTACGAGGCCAGGCGCAAGATCGCCGCCGACGAGAAGGAGGCGATCGGCCGGGCGGCCGCCAGGCTGATCCCCGACAACGCCTCGCTGTTCATCAACATCGGCACCACGACAGAGTCGGTCAGCAAGGCGCTGCTCGATCACAGCGGCCTCATGGTCATCACCAATAACATCAATGTTGCCAATAGGATGCGGATATATCCGTCGATCGAGGTTGTGATTGCGGGTGGCGTTGTGCGCGGCTCCGATGGCGGCGTCGTCGGTGAAGCGGCGGTCGACTTCATCAGGCAATTCAAGGTCGACTATGCGGTGATCGGCGCCTCGGCGATCGACCATGACGGCGCCTTGCTGGACTTCGATTTCCGCGAGGTCAAAGTGGCGCAGGCGATCATCGCCAATGCAAGGCATGTCATCCTGGTTTCCGATCAGACCAAATTCGAGCGAACCGCACCGGTGCGCATCGGCCACCTGTCGCAGGTCAACACCTTCATCACCGACCGTTGCGACATCCCGTCGGTGCGCAAAATCTGCCAGGAGGCCGAGGTTCAACTGATCGAGACGTCGCTCTCCTAGGCGGTTTCAGCTTGGCACCACACGCTCGTGATATTTCGTTTGACATTCGTTATGATTTCGAAATAATTCCGACACGGTTTCGTAAAGGCCAAAAATGGTGCAATGCGAAATCGCTGGAGGAATTTGTGGAAGCATCTCCGATCCATGACATTTTCGTCATAGGCGGCGGCATCAATGGCTGCGGCATTGCCCGCGATGCTGTCGGGCGTGGCTTTTCCGTCTTCCTCGCCGAGATGAACGACCTCGCCAGCGGAACCTCCTCGGGCTCGACCAAATTGATCCATGGCGGCCTGCGCTACCTCGAATTCTACGAATTCCGCCTGGTGCGCGAGGCGCTGATGGAACGCGAGGTTCTGTGGAAGAACGCGCCGCATATCATCTGGCCGATGCGCTTCGTGCTGCCCTATGCCAAGGGCCTGCGCCCGGCCTGGCTGATCAGGCTCGGTCTTTTTCTCTACGACCATATTGGCGGGCGCAAATTGCTGCCGGCAACCAGGACGCTGGACATGGCCAAGGACCCGGCCGGCAAGCCTTTGAAGCCATTGTTCAAGAAGGCTTTCGAATATTCGGACGGCTGGGTCAACGATGCGCGGCTGGTGGCGCTGAACGCGCGTGATGCCGCCGATCGCGGCGCGACGGTCCGCACCCGAACGAAAGTGATCGGCGCGCGACGCGAAAACGGGTTGTGGACGATCCGGATCGAGGACCTGCAGACCGGCAAGACCGAAGAGATCAAGGCGCGACTGCTGGTCAATGCCGCCGGGCCCTGGGTCGATCATGTGCTTTCCGGCGTCGTCGGCCTCAACGATGTGCACAATGTCCGCCTCGTGCAGGGCAGCCACATCGTCATTGCCAAGAAGTTCGACGATCCGCGCGCCTATTTCTTCCAGAACCGGGATGGCCGCATCATCTTCGCCATTCCCTACGAGGAAGAGTTCACCCTGATCGGCACCACGGACCAGGATTACCCCGGCGATCCGCATGACGTGAAGATCAGCGACACCGAGATCGATTACCTCTGCGCCGCGGCAAGCGAATATTTCGCGCAACCAGTCAAGCGCTCGGACATCGTCTGGACCTATTCGGCCGTTCGTCCGCTCTATGATGACGGTGCTTCCAAGGCGCAGGAAGCGACACGCGACTATGTGCTCAAGGCCGATGGCGGCGAGGGCGCAGCTCCGATCGTCAATGCTTTCGGCGGCAAGATCACCACCTATCGCCGGCTGTCGGAATCGATGCTGGAAAAGATCGAGGGTTTTCTCGGCAAGCGCGGCAAGCCATGGACGGCAAACGCGCCGCTGCCGGGCGGCGATTTCCCGGCCACCGGTTTCGATGCCGAAGTGGCGAAACTAAAAACCGCCTATCCGTTTCTTGACGCGCGCCTGGCTCGCCGGCTGACAAGGCTCTACGGCACCCGCGCAAGGATGCTGCTGGGGCTGGCCAAATCGAATGCTGATCTGGGCCGCAACTTCGGCGCCGATCTTTTTGAGGCCGAGGTGCGCTATCTCGTTCAAAACGAATGGGCTGTCACCGCCGAAGATGTATTGTGGCGGCGGACCAAGCGCGGTCTGCATCTCAGCCGCGAGCAGGTGGCGGCGCTCGATGAATTCATGCACGGCATAAGCCGGCGACATGTCGCGGCCGCCGAATGAAGAGGGTTTTGAACTGATGTGGAAGGCCTGGGAGGAGGCGTCATGCTGGAACTGAGAAACGTCACCAAGACGATTGGTGCGGTCGAGCATATCCGCGACGTGTCGCTGACGCTCAAGCATGGCTCGCTCAACGTCCTGCTTGGACCCACGCTCTCCGGCAAGACCAGCCTGATGCGGCTGATGGCCGGCCTCGATGTGCCGACCTCCGGTTCGATCTGGTTCGACGGCCAGAATGTCACCGGCGTGCCGGTGCAGAAGCGCAAGATCGCCATGGTCTACCAGCAGTTCATCAACTATCCGGCGATGACCGTCTACGAGAACATCGCCTCGCCGCTCAGGGTGGCCGGCACCGATCAGGCGAAGATCGACAAGGAAGTGCGCAATGCCGCCGCACTTCTCAAGCTGACACCCTATCTCGACCGCACGCCGCTGAGCCTGTCCGGCGGCCAGCAGCAGCGCACCGCACTGGCGCGTGCCATCGTCAAGAACGCCAGCCTGGTGCTGCTCGACGAGCCGCTTGCCAATCTCGACTACAAATTGCGCGAGGAACTGCGCGCCGAACTGCCGAGGATTTTTGCCGCCACCGGCACCATCTTCGTCTATGCCACGACCGAGCCGCACGAAGCGCTGCTGCTCGGCGGCAATACGGCGACACTTTCCGAAGGACGCATCACCCAGTTCGGCCCGACAATCGACGTGTTCCGCAAGCCGGTCGATCTGGTGACGGCCAGGACTTTCGCCGACCCGCCGCTCAACACCATCGTGCTGGCCAAGAAGGGTCCGGACTTTTTACTCGAAGGCGGCGTCAAGCTGCCGGTGCCGGCCGAACTCGTCGGCATTGCCGATGCGAACTATACGGTCGGCTTCCAGCCGCACCATCTTTCGCTCGAACGGCCCAATGCCTTGGCCGTGCCGGTACGGGCGAAGGTCACCATCACCGAGATCACCGGGTCGGAGAGCTTCATCCATCTCGACTTCGCCGATGCGCGCTGGGTCATGCTGACCCACGGTATCCTCGATTTCGAGACTGACGCCGCGATCGACGTGTTTATCGACCCGCGTCACATTATGGTCTTCGACGGGCAAGGCCGCGCCGTAAGCGCACCGAAGCTGGCGGCATAGGAGAGCGATATGGCGCGCATCGACGTCAATCACATCCGCCACTCCTACCTGCCGAACCCGCGGACGGATGCCGATTTTGCGCTCAAGGAAGTGCATCACATCTTCGAGGATGGCGGCGCCTATGCGCTGCTCGGGCCCTCGGGTTGCGGCAAGACCACGCTGCTCAACATCATTTCGGGATTGCTTCATCCCTCGCATGGCCAGTTGCTGTTCAACGGCAAGGACGTGACCAAACTGTCGACGCAGGAGCGCAACATCGCGCAGGTGTTCCAGTTCCCGGTCATCTACGACACCATGACCGTCTACGACAATCTGGCCTTCCCGCTGCGCAATCGTGGCGTGCCGGAAGCCGATGTCGACCGCAAGGTGCGCGAAACGCTGGAGATGATCGACCTGGCGTCGTGGGCGAAGAAGAAGGCGAGGGGACTGACCGCCGACCAGAAGCAGAAGATCTCGCTCGGCCGCGGACTGGTGCGCTCGGATGTCAACGCCATTCTGTTCGACGAGCCGCTGACCGTCATCGATCCGCATATGAAGTGGGTGCTGCGCTCGCAATTGAAGCAGCTGCACCGCCGCTTTGGCTACACCATGGTCTACGTCACGCACGACCAGACCGAGGCGCTGACCTTCGCCGACCAGGTCGTGGTGATGTATGATGGCGGCATCGTGCAGATCGGCACGCCGGCGGAACTATTCGAACGACCGCGCCATACGTTTGTCGGTTATTTCATCGGCTCGCCCGGCATGAACGTCATGCCGGTGGCGATCGACGGCAAGACGGCGAAGCTTGGGGCGCAGCGGATCGAACTGCCGGGCGCACCCAAGGCAGCCAGTGGCGCCATAGAGCTTGGCATACGTCCCGAATATGTCCGGCTCGGCCGCGACGGCATGGCCGTACAAGTCAGCAAGATCGAGGATCTCGGCCGCCACAAGGTGGTGCGCGCGAAGCTTGAAGGCCGCGAGATCGCTGCCGTGATTGGCGAGGACGAAACCGTCCCCGCTGAACCAAAAGTGCGGTTCGACCCGGCCGGCATCAACATCTATGCCGATTCCTGGCTGGTTGAGATGGCGCGCGTCGAGATGGGGGCATAGATGGAAAAGACCTGGAACAACAAAGCCTGGTTCCTGGTGCTGCCGGTGCTGGTGCTGGTGGCGTTCTCGGCGGTCATCCCGCTGATGACGGTCGTCAACTATTCGGTGCAGGACACTTTCGGCAACAACGTCTTCTTCTGGGCCGGCACCGAGTGGTTCGAGGAGCTGCTCTCTTCCAGCCGCTTCTGGGAGGCGATGGTCCGCAACCTGATCTTCTCCTTTATTATCCTTGCCATCGAAGTGCCGCTCGGCATCTTCATCGCGCTCAACATGCCGAAAAAGGGCTGGGGTGTGCCAGTCTGCCTGGTGCTGATGGCGCTGCCGCTGCTGATCCCGTGGAACGTCGTCGGCACCATCTGGCAGGTTTTTGGGCGCAACGACATCGGCCTGCTCGGCTATTACGTCAATGCGCTCGGCATCGACTACAACTACGTGCAGGATTCGTTCGACGCCTGGGTCACCGTCATCATCATGGATGTTTGGCATTGGACCAGCCTCGTCGTGCTGCTCTGCTATGCCGGCCTGGTCTCCATTCCGGATGCCTTCTATCAGGCGGCCAAGATCGACGGTGCCTCGCGCTGGGCGGTGTTCCGCTACATCCAGCTGCCGAAGATGAACCGGGTGCTGCTGATCGCCGTGCTGCTGCGCTTCATGGACAGCTTCATGATCTACACCGAACCCTTCGTGGTGACGGGCGGCGGTCCCGGCAACTCGACGACGTTCCTGTCGATCGACCTCGTCAAGACGGCGCTCGGCCAGTTCGACCTCGGGCCGGCCGCGGCCATGTCGCTGGTCTACTTCCTCATCGTCCTTCTGCTGTCATGGGTGTTTTACACCGTGATGACCAACTACGACGCGGAGCGCTGAGATGAGCGGCGCCAACGAAAGAACGACGAGGCAGGACAGAGTGAGCGAAACGACGGCTTCGGAAGGGCTCGCCAGTGCGATGTCGCAGGACCAGATCGCGCGGCTGATGCGCCGCCGCGGCGAGGAATCGCGCTGGTGGTGGATCGTGCCGACGGTCTACATCATCGTGCTTTTGCTGCCGATCTACTGGCTCATCAATATGAGCTTCAAGACCAATGCCGAGATCGTCTCTTCACTGACGCTCTATCCGCATGCACCGACGATCGCCAATTACGTCACCATCTTCACCGATGCATCCTGGTACTCGGGCTACGTCAACTCCATCACCTATGTGGTGATGAACATGGTGATCTCGGTGGCCGCGGCGCTGCCTGCGGCCTATGCGTTCTCGCGCTACCGCTTCCTCGGTGACAAGCACCTGTTTTTCTGGCTGCTGACCAATCGCATGGCGCCGCCGGCGGTGTTTGCGCTGCCGTTCTTCCAACTCTACTCGGCCTTCGGCCTGATCGACACCCACATCGCCGTCGCGCTGGCGCATTGCCTGTTCAACGTGCCATTGGCGGTGTGGATCCTCGAAGGCTTCATGTCAGGCGTGCCGAAGGAAATCGACGAGACCGCCTATATTGACGGCTATTCGTTCCCGCGCTTCTTCGTCAGGATCTTCATGCCGCTGATCGCGAGCGGCATCGGCGTCGCCTGCTTCTTCTGCTTCATGTTCTCATGGGTGGAACTGCTGATCGCCCGCACGCTGACCACAACCGACGCCAAGCCGATCGCCGCCACCATGACCCGTACGGTTTCGGCCGCCGGCATGGACTGGGGCTTGCTCGCCGCCGCTGGTGTGCTGACGCTGATCCCCGGCGCGCTGGTCATCTGGTTTGTGCGCAACTACATCGCCAAGGGTTTCGCCCTGGGGAGGGTTTGATGAAACGAACGCAAGAGTTCGCGCGCAACACCATCGCCAAGAGTTTCGCCCCGGGGAGGGTCTGGTCATGAATTTCGACCTCACCTGGATGGCATGGACCTGGCCGACCGCGGCCTTCTTCGGAACCATTCTTTTGCTGCTGTGCGGCATGGCGGCGTGGGAATATGCCTCGCCGGGCGGCAATCCGCGCGTCGGCGTCCTTCGCTTCGAGACGACGCGTGGCGACCGTCTCTTCCTGTCGCTGCTCGGCAGCGCCTTTATCCATCTCGCTTGGTTGGGTTTTGTTGGATCCAACCTGTGGTGGGCTCTCGCTCTCTCCGTGGTCTACGCCGTTGGCGTGTTCCGCTACGTATAGAGGGGGAAACTGTTGGAGCGACCGCGTGCCGGCGGCCGCTCCAGATCGCGCTTGAAACCTTAAAACAGTGGAGGAAACTAATGCGACGGCAATTTTTAACATCAACGACTGCGCTTGTCCTATTGCTCGGGGTTGGCAACGCCTATGCCGGAATGGACGAGGCAAAGGCATTCCTGGACAAGGAAATCGGACCGCTTTCGACGCTCGACCGCGCCGGCCAGGAAGCCGAAATGCAATGGTTCATCGATGCCGCGAAGCCTTTCGCCGGCATGGACATCAAGGTCGTTTCGGAAACCATCGCCACGCACCAGTATGAATCGCAGGTGCTGGCGCCGGCCTTTACCGCCATCACCGGCATCAAGATCACGCATGACGTCATCCAGGAAGGCGACGTCGTCGAGAAGATCCAGACCCAGATGCAGACCGGCCAGAACCTTTATGACGGCTGGGTCAACGATTCCGACCTGATCGGCACCCACTGGCGTTACCAGCAGGTGCGCAACCTGACCGACTGGATGGCGGGCGACGGCAAGGATGTCACCAATCCGAACCTCGACCTGAAGGACTTCATCGGCACCTCGTTCACGACGGCGCCCGACAAGAAGCTCTACCAGTTGCCCGACCAGCAGTTCGCCAACCTCTACTGGTTCCGTTACGACTGGTTCAACGACGAGAAGAACAAGGCCGACTTCAAGGCCAAGTACGGCTACGACCTCGGCGTTCCGGTCAACTGGTCGGCCTATGAGGATATCGCCGAGTTCTTCACCGGCCGTGAGATCGACGGCAAGAAGGTCTATGGCCACATGGACTACGGCAAGAAGGATCCGTCGCTCGGCTGGCGGTTCACCGACGCCTGGCTGTCCATGGCCGGCAATGGCGACAAGGGTTTGCCGAACGGCTTGCCAGTCGACGAGTGGGGCATCAAGGTCGACGAGAACTCGCGACCGGTCGGCTCCTGCACGGCGCGCGGCGGCGACACCAATGGCCCGGCCGCCGTCTATTCGATCCAGAAGTATCTCGACTGGCTGAAGGCTTATGCTCCAGCCGAAGCACAAGGCATGACCTTCTCCGAATCCGGCCCGGTGCCGGCTCAGGGCGCGGTCGCGCAGCAGATCTTCTGGTACACTGCCTTCACCGCCTCGATGGTCGATGCCGGCGCAAAGGCAGTGCTGAACGACGATGGCACGCCGAAGTGGCGCATGGCACCGTCGCCGCACGGCGTCTACTGGAAGGACGGCATGAAGCTCGGCTATCAGGACGTGGGTTCCTGGACGCTGATGAAGTCGACCCCAACCGACCGCGCCAAGGCCGCCTGGCTTTACGCGCAGTTCGTCACCTCGAAGACCGTCGACGTGAAGAAGAGCCATGTCGGCTTGACCTTCATCCGCGAGAGCACGATCCACGACAAGAGCTTTACCGAACGTGCGCCCAAGCTCGGCGGTCTGATCGAGTTCTACCGTTCGCCGGCTCGCGTCCAGTGGTCGCCGACCGGCACCAACGTGCCTGACTATCCGAAGCTGGCACAGCTCTGGTGGCAAGCGATCGGCGATGCATCGTCGGGTGCCAAGACGGCGCAGGAGGCGATGGACTCGCTCTGCGGCGAGCAGGAAAAGGTGATGAGCCGTATCGAGAAGTCGGGCGTCCAGGGCGATATCGGCCCGAAGATGGCCGAAGAGCATGACCTCGCCTACTGGAACGCCGACGCGGTCAAGAAGGGCAATCTCGCTCCTCAGCTGAAGATCGAGAACGAGAAGGAAAAGCCGATCACCATCAACTACGACGAACTGGTGAAGAGCTGGCAGAAGTAGCATTGTCTATGCGGGCGTTCGCGCGCCCGTGAAATTGGGGGAGGCGGCTCGTTGCCGTCTCCCCTCTTTGCATCGAGGCGGAGGGCGCTGGAATGAGCGGTTTTGTGCTGGCAATCGACCAGGGGACGACATCGACCAGGGCGATCCTGTTCGACGGCGAGTTGAAGGTCGCGGGCAGCGGGCAGAAGGAATTCACCCAGCATTATCCGGCCTCCGGCTGGGTCGAGCACGATCCCGAGGATATCTGGGCGAGTGTCGTGTCTACAGTGAAGACGGCACTGAAGAAGGCCGGCCGAAATGCTTCCGAAGTGGCAGCAATCGGCATCACCAACCAGCGCGAGACCGTCGTCATCTGGGACAGGGCGACCGGCAAGCCGATCCACAACGCCATCGTCTGGCAAGACCGGCGCACCGCGCCGCTGTGCCAGAAACTCAAGAAGCAGGGACTGGAGAAGAAATTCACCCGCAAGACCGGCCTGCTGCTCGATCCCTATTTTTCCGGCACCAAGATCGCCTGGATGCTCGACAAAGTGAAGGGCGCGAGAAAGCGCGCAGAGAAAGGCGAATTGCTGGCCGGCACCATCGACAGCTTTTTGATCTGGCGGCTGACCGGGGGCAAGGTTCATGCCACCGACGCCACCAACGCCTCGCGCACGCTGCTCTACAACATCGCTGAGAATGCCTGGGACGAGGAGCTGCTGGCCATTCTCAACATCCCGGCAAAAATGCTTCCCGAGGTAAAGGACTGCGCCGATGATTATGGAATCACGGAGAAAAATCTCTTCGGCGCCGAGATAAAAATCCTCGGCGTGGCCGGCGACCAGCATGCCGCGACAATCGGCCAGGCCTGTTTCGAGCCGGGCATGATGAAGTCCACCTATGGCACCGGCTGTTTTGCGCTGCTCAACACCGGCAGTGACCTGGTGCGCTCGAAGAACCGGCTTTTGACCACCATTGCCTACCGGCTGAACGGAACGACGACCTATGCGCTGGAAGGCTCGATCTTCATTGCCGGTGCTGCCGTGCAGTGGCTGCGCGATGGCATCAAGGTGATCGGCAAGGCCGAGCAGAGCGGCAAATTGGCGGCCGAGGCTGATGCGACGCAAAACGTCTATCTGGTGCCCGCCTTCGTCGGACTGGGCGCACCGCACTGGGACGCCGAGGCACGCGGCGCCATTTTCGGCCTGACGCGCAATTCCGGTCCGGCGGAGTTCGCTCGCGCCGCGCTGGAAGCCGTGGCCTACCAGACGCGCGACCTGCTCGACGCCATGCGCAAGGACTGGAAGGGCGCTTCGGCCAAGACCGTGCTTCGGGTCGACGGCGGCATGGTGGCGTCCGACTGGACCATGCAGCGCCTCGCCGACATCCTCGATGCACCGGTCGACCGCCCGACCATTTTGGAGACGACGGCGTTGGGTGCCGCGTGGCTGGCCGGCTCGAAGGCAGGTGTGTGGCCGGATGCCAAGAAGTTCGCGAAAAGCTGGGCACTCGAACGAAGATTCCAGCCCGACATGGATGCCGGCATTCGCGCATCTAAGCTAGCTGGCTGGCGCGATGCTGTTCGCAGAACGCTGAGCGTGCAATAAACAGCCATGAGGTGGTGAGTGATGGGGCGAGGGGATGAAGCCAGACTGGTATCCTGCGTGGCGCGATGAGGCTATCGAACAGCTGACGGTCAAGAATGACCGCTTGGAGAAAGACTTCCGCATCGGCCACTGGTCTCGCTACGACTATGACATAGCGACCAGAAGACTTCTGTTTTCCAAGGACGCGGACGTCAAATTGACCGCAGAGGTCCAGATTGCCGGTTCCACGAGCGCTAAGTCACAGAGTTGGCTCTGGGCTTGGGCAAATTCAAATTGGCCCGACAATGTCATGATCGATGCAAAGCGGGTTCGATCCTTCGGCGAGACGAACAGCATCGACGAACTGACCCAGACTTACGCTACGGACGCGGATGATGACCTGGAAGTGCTTGGGTGGGAACTGAGCGCAGTAGCGGTTCGAATTTGCGATGCCCTTGGAGCATATCGGTCACCGAGCGCGGAAGGCGATGCGCGTTACTACATCGTCAAGAGCATCAGCTGGGCGGGCTGACGCTACATCGATACATTGAATGAAAAAGGTCCGCGCCATTGCTGGTGCGGACCTTTCAACGCGACACTATCAGCTATTTCCTCTCACCCTTGGATCAATAGGGCGAACGGCACTCCTTGCGGGGGCCGTAATTCGGCTGGAACGTGTTGTCCGAAGCGCGGTAGCTGCGATAGTGGTCGTAGCACCACTGCACATGCGCGTTGCCTTCATAGACACGATTCTTCTCATTGTTGATAATGGCTCCGGTGATCAGCGCCCCCGTCGCGAAGGCAGCCAGCGGGAACCAGTAATCGCCGTGACGGCGGTAGCCGGGGCGATATTCGCGATAGCCGCGATGGCCGTTCCAATACGCGCCGCGATCGCGGGAAAAATTGCGGTCACGCGAAAAACTGCGATTGTAGCGGTTCTTGCGCCACTCCTGGTACTGGACTGTCTGCACATCCGGCACCGCGACCTGGGATTGCGGCACATAGTTCGGTTGGGCGTTAACGGGCACCGTCTCCGCCGCGACGAATGTGGCCGAGAGCGTGGCTGCCAGCATACCCGCTGTGATTCTGTTCATTGCTCTTCTCCTCAAGGGTTTAGCGGACGTCCCTGTGCTGAGAAAACGAGTGGCATATGCAATTGTTCCCCGGACTGAATGCCGCGGCGGGCAAAAAATGGCTGAGTTCCTTGGCTGCTCTCTCAGCGTCGCCGTGGCGAGCAAGTGCCGCGATGGGGCGAAGCCACCATGTATACGAACCCTCTTTTTCCGGTTGACCGGTCGAAGCACTCTCCCTATGTTCCGCGCAATTTCGAGGGCGGCTTTTGAGCCCGCGGGAGCGCGTAGCTCAGCCGGTAGAGCAACTGACTTTTAATCAGTAGGTCATGGGTTCGAATCCCATCGCGCTCACCAAACTCAAGGAAATCCACCATAGCCAGGGGGGAGATCTTTCCCAAGCGCACGGTAGCAGCATTACGGCTCCGATCGAGCCGACGGCTGTTGCCATTGACCGGGGTTGCCGACTGGCACGAAGCGTCAGCGCTTCCAGAAATCGCGATGCGGCTCGTGCAACTCATCCTCGATTTCGGGGAAGGGGCCAAAGACCTCGATCTTTTTCTGGCCGGAGCCGAACACGGTGCGCGAGGAGAGGCTCATCGTCGGGTTCTCAGGGTGATCCCCGGTCAGCACAAGGATCTTGGTCTCATCGCACCCGTAGACCAGCCGCCCGATATTCGCCCAATATATCGTGCCAGCGCACATCGCGCACGGCTCAAAGGTCGAGACCAGCGTGCATTGCCATAGGAACTCCGGCTCGTAGGCCGCCGCGGCGCGCCGGGCGAGCTCGGTCTCGGCGTGACGCACCGTGTCGAGATTGCCCTGGCGCATGAGGATGCGGTCGTCGGGCCCGACCAGGACGGCGCCGAAGGGATGGTGCCCATGCGCCGCCGCCTCGCGCGCGACTTCACCGGCGGCGCGGAGGTGGGCGAGCATCTGATCGCGGGTCATGGCAAAATCCTGTCGCACCGGCATCCACCACCCGATGAGCGGCTCTTTGAGCCGAGATTGCTGCCAAGCGACGCGACTGGCAAGAGCTAACCCGACGCTTGAGACCTTTGCGTCGGGATATCAGACCCTTGGCGCTACAGCCGCCGGCCGGTCTTGGCGTCGAACAGATGAGCACAGGCGCGGTCGATCTCGATCCGCATCTGCTCGCCCTGTTTCAGCGCAAGCCGTTCCCGGAAAAGGCAGGAGATTTCTTCGCCGGCGCAGTCGACCCGTGCGAAGATTTCCGAACCCGTGGCTTCCAGGAGCACGATGGTGCCGGCAATACCCTGGGAAGTCGTTGCTCGGATATGTTCGGGACGGATGCCGTAGATGAGTTCACCCTCGGGAATTTTTGCCAGGTTGATGTCTTCAGGCAGCGGCAGGGTCAGCCCGCCGGTGCTGCGGAAAATGCCTTCCTCGATACGGCCGGCAATGAAGTTCATGGCGGGCGAGCCGATGAAGCCGGCAACGAAGAGATTGGCCGGACGGTCATAGAGATCGAGCGGCGCGCCGATCTGCTCGACAAGCCCGTCGTGCAGCACGACGATCTTGTCGGCCATGGTCATGGCCTCGATCTGGTCATGCGTGACATAGATGGTGGTGGTGCCCAGCCGCTGGTGCAGTGCCTTGATCTCGCCGCGCATCTGGACGCGCAATTTGGCGTCGAGATTGGAGAGCGGCTCGTCGAACAGGAAGACTTGCGGGTCGCGCACGATCGCGCGGCCCATGGCTACGCGTTGGCGCTGGCCGCCGGAAAGCTGACGCGGGTAGCGGTCGAGCAGCTTGTCCAAGCCAAGAATGCTGGCGGCCCTGCCGACGCGGCTGGCGGTGTCGGCCGGATCGGCTTTCTTGATCTTCAGGGCAAAGCCCATATTGTCGGCCACCGTCATATGCGGATAGAGCGCGTAGTTCTGGAACACCATGGCGATGTTGCGGTCGCGCGCCCGCAGATTGTTGACGGTGCGGTCGCCAATGGCGATCCTGCCGCCCGAGATCGTTTCAAGTCCGGCGATCATGCGCAGCAGCGTCGACTTTCCGCAGCCTGACGGGCCGACCAGGATGACGAATTCGCCATCGGCGATGTCGACGCTGACGTCGTGAATGATCTTGGCCGTTCCGAAAGCTTTCTGGACGTTGTTGATTGTTACCGAAGCCATTGGGTTTCCTCGAAAAAAGTTTGATGTCGGGCGGCATTCAGCCGCCCTTGACGGCGCCGGCGGTCAGTCCCGCGACGATCTGCCTTTGTGCGAACATGGTCAGAACCAGCACCGGCAACGTCACCACAAGTGCCGCGGCGGCGAGCGGACCCCAGCTCACCTGCTCGTAGGAAAGCATGTTGTAGACGGCGACCGGCAGCGTGCGCGTTTCGCGGCTGGCGAGCACCACGCCGAAGACGAAATTGTTCCATGAGAAGATGACGGACAGGATGAAGGCAACCACGATGCCCGGCCTGGCGATGGGCAAAGCGACCAGCCGGAACACCTGCCAGGAGCTGGCGCCGTCGATGTTGGCCGCTTCCTCCAGCTCCATCGGCGTGGTCTCGAAATAGCCGATCATCACCCAGACCACGATCGGCACGGTCACCACCAGATGGATGATGATCTGCGGCCATAGCGTGCCGAGAATGCCGACCCATTGGAACAACAGAAACAGCGGGATGAGATAGGAGAGCCCCGGCGTCATGCGGGCGATCATGATGACGACCGCCGATCGCTCGGCCTTGAGCCGTGCGATGCCATATCCGGCCGGCACGCCGATCAGCAGTGCCAGCAGCGTCGCCGTGCCGGTCACCAGAACGGAATTCCAGAGATAAAGCAGGAAGTTGTTCTCCTCGAACACTTTTGCATAGTTCGACCAGGCGAGATGTTCGGGGATCAGGATCGGCGGGTAGGCGCCGTTGTCGATCTCGAATTTCAGCGACAGCGAGATCATCCAGAGGAAGAACAGGATCGCCGGCGAGACGAAGACCAGGGCCGCGAAAAACAGCCCGATCTGGTTGAGCAGCCGTGAACTCATCTATTTGCCCTCCACGCCGATCCATTGGGAGCGCTGGCGCAACATCAAGAGGATGAAGGACAGGGCGACGATGACGATGAAGAAGACCACGGCCATGGCCGAGCCATAGCCGATGTCGTAATAGGAGAAGGCGGTGTTGTAGAGATAGATGTTGATGGTCTCCGAAGCCGTGCCCGGTCCACCCTGGGTCATGGCGTAGATGATGTCGAAACTCTTCAGCGCATCGATGGTGCGGATGATCACCGCGATCATCAGGAACGGCGCGATCATCGGCAGAGTGAGGTAGCGGAACTGCTGCCAGGCATTGGCGCCATCGATCTCGGCGCTCTCGAACGGCTCGCGCGGCACGGACGCCAGGCCGCCCAGCACGATCAGCATCACCAGCGGCGTCCACTGCCAGGTCTCGACCGCGACCAGCGACGGGATGACCGCGTTGACGTTGAAGATCCATTCCTGCGCCGGGATGCCGACCAGCGACAGAAGGTAGTTGAGGACGCCGAGCTGGGGATGAAACATCATCGTCCAGACCAGCGCCACGGCGACGGGCGTTGCCATCATCGGCATCACGAAAACGCCACGCAACAGGCCGCGCAGCGGAAACCTGGCGTCGAAGATCAGGGCGGCGATGGTGCCAAGCAGCATCGGCGCGGCAACCGAAAGGAAGGTGTAGCTCAAGGTATGGAGCAGCGATTCCCAGAAGCGTTGGTCGACCGCCAGCCGTAGATAATTCTCCATCCCGGCAAAGCTTCGCGACTGGCCGAGCGTCCAGCGGTTGACGCTCATCCACAGCGTGAAAGCCCAGGGAAAGACGATCACTGCGCCGACGACGACGAGCGCCGGAACGACGAAAGGCCAGTAGTTGGGAGCCAGCCGGATCGTCTGGCCCCCTTCGATGGCTTGCGTCGTCACCCCGGTGCGTTCTGGGGTGGTGGCGGACATCAGCCTTGCTCGCTCCTGTCAAGGACCGGCTGGAATTGTTCGGTGGCCTTCTTCAGCTCCTCCGCCGGATCGGCGCCGGCGATCAAATTGGTCAGCGCCACGCCATAGATGTCGCGGAACTCGGTGACCGGGATGATGACCGGCAGCGACAGGCGGCTGACATTGCCGGAGCCGACCACCGCGTCGAGCCAGCTCGCCGGCATGGTGACGCCTTCGCGCACTTTCGCATCTTCAAGCACCGATTTGCGGAACGGGACGCCGGCGCCTGCCTGCCGCCGGCGCGCGCCCATGACCGGCGACACTGCCCACTGGCAGAACAGATAGGCGGCCTCCTTCTTCTCGCTGACGGCCGTCACGCCGATGCCGTCGCCGAAGGTGCCCGAGGCGTGAGCCTTGGGGCCCTTGGGCATGACGCCATAGCCGACCTTGCCGACCACCCGCGATTTTTCCGGATTTTCCATTGGCGGGGCAAAGCCCACACCGTCGAACCACATGCCGATCTTGCCTTGCAGGAAGGCGGACTGCGCTTCGGCCCAATTGAAGCCGGTGACGCCTGGAGGCGCCGACTTGGTCATCAGCCTCTGGTAGAGGCCGGCGGCCTCGATCGCCTCGGGCGACGTCGTGCGCAGCTTCCCCTGACCATCGAGTGGCGTCATGTCGTAGCCGAGCATCAGTGACGTCCACACCGGCGTGTTGGCGTTCTTGATGCCGCGGGCGACGAAACCATAGGTGTTGGTCGACGGGTCGGTCAGCGCCTCGGCGGCGGCCACCAGTTGCTCGAAGGTTTCAGGATATTTGAGGCCCTTGGCCTCGAACAGCTCCTTGTTCCAGTAGACGATCCAGTAGTCGACCGAGAAGGGCAGCGAGCGCAGCACGCCCTGGCCGTCCTTGGCGAACAGCATGCCGGCATCGGCGAAATCGCTTTCGACCAGCCCGGGGTCGGTCAGGGCGGGGTCGGTGAGATAGCCTGATATGTCGGCCAGCCAGCCGCCCTTTTCGAACTGCCGCTTCTGCACATGGTAGCTCAGATGCACGACGTCGAAGCTCGGCTTGCCGGAGCTCAGCTCGATCACCGTCTTCTGGCGCTGCTGCTGCTCAGGCGTCGCCTCGGCATTGACCTTGATGCCGGTCAATTCCTCGAACTCGGCGAGATATTTTATGAGGGTGTCGCTGCGCGGGCTTTTGACCAGATTGACGTCGAGCGTCGTGCCGGCAAAGCGCTTCCAGTCGACGCCGGCGGCAAAGCCCGGGCGGACGCCAGCAATGCCGGCGGCGGCAAGTGCCGCGGTTCCTTGAAGGAGTTGCCTCCTGGTTGGGTTGAACAGATTGGACGACATTTCTTCCTCCCGGTTGCTGTCGTTGTCGATTGCGCCGCGACCGCGGCGCGGCTCATGCTTCCTCAGATTTGCAGCGCCAGCCGGCGCGCCTTGTCGATGTGCAGGCTGATCGCCTCGACCGCCTTCTGCGGATCGCGGCTCTCCAGGGCTTCGATGACCGCGAGGTGCTCGCGCATGACCGGCACGACGCGCCCGTCGATGCGAAAGCGCTCCTGATGGATCAGCCGGATCTTCACCGAATTGACCAGGTAGGCCTTGGCGATGATCTCGTTGCCCAGCGCGTCGATGAAAGTGTCGTGCATCGCCCAGTCGATGCTTTGGGCCTTGGCTTCCATTTCCGGCGTCGGCGCCTGCGAAAGGGCTTGCGCCAGCATCTCCTCATGTTCGCGCCGCAGGCGGGCAAGTTCCTCATCGGAGGCGCTGGCGGTGAACAGCGCCACCGCTTCGCGCTCCATGAACAGACGGAACTGAAAAGCCTCGCGGATCAGGCTGATGTCGATATGGGCGATCTGCATGCCGCGCTGCGGGATCGTCATCAAAAGCCCTTCGGCCTCGAGACGCGGCACGATTTCGCGAATGGCGCCGAGTGGCAGGCCGGTGAAGGCAACCAGTTCGCGCTGCGACACGAACTGACCCGGCAGCAGATCGCGGGCCAGCAAATGCCGCGTGAAGCTGGCATAGGCTTTTTCCCTAAGGGTGGTCGGTTCGCTGCCGTCTTCCATTTCAGCGCGTTTCCTTTGCCGGTCAGGCTGATTCCTTGGCAAACAGACTGTCATAGGCAGCGGCAAGCTGTTGGCGCCCCTGCGAAGCGATCGGCTCCAGCGGTGGGCGGACCGCCAGCCAGCGATCGTCGCCGGTCTTGCGCGCCACCATGACCTTCACCGCCGGCGTGACCGGGTATTTGAGCAATTCGAGCACAAAACGTTCTACGCGGGTATCATCGCGCCCGTCCTCGGCCATGGCGCGGATCTCGCCGGTGACGAAATTGGCCATGCCGGAAATGGCGCCTTGAGCACCAATTCGCACCGCTCGCGCCAAATGCCGCTCGTCGCCGATCAGTATCACCAGATCGCCATGGGCGCCGAGCAGGGCCTCGCTGTAGCTCCAGTCCCCACCGGAATCCTTGACCCCGGCAACGACATCCGGAAAAGCGGTGCGCAACCGGCCGATCAGGCCAAGCGAGAGCTGCACCATCGTGACCGACGGGATGTTGTAGACAAGTACGTCACGGGCGAGGGGACCAAGCGTGGTAAAAACAGTGGAAAACCAGCCGAAAAGACCATCCTCGCCGACATTCTTGAAGTAGCTCGGCGGCGCAAGCAAAATGTTGCGGGCGCCGCGCTGCAAGGCATGCAGTGCCTGTTCGGCGGCGTCTTCGGCCGCATCGACCAGCACGCCGGCAACAAGCTGATGCGGCAGGATGCCGGCAGCCAGCATGGCTTCGGTCACCGACCGCCGCTCCGAGGCGCCCACCGATGCGCCTTCGCCGGTGGTGCCGAAAAGCGTGACGCTGCCGCAGCCCTCGGCCAGGCAACGCCTGGCCTGGGCGATCATCGGCGCGATGGCGATCTGCCCGGAGGCATCAAACGGCGTGGCGAGAGCGGCTGAAAGGCCAAAGCGTGAGGTCACCGGGAAGTCTCCGAAAGGAAGTTCGCCGGCAGTGATATCTCGCTAACATGTCAGTTGTAAATCGTGGTGATGCATTTTTTAAAATCTATCGCAGAACACAGCGAGTTCTCTTTCCGCGACATCGACATCCGTCGCTTCCAGAATGCGAGCAACGTCGCTCCGGAGCAAGACGTCACCCATTCTCAGTTCATATATCTCAGATCAGGTGTTCTCAGGTCAGGCTGAAGAATCCCCGAACACCAGCGAGACATGTCCGCCGGCGTGGCGTTCGAGCCGGCCGGCGAGGTCGAGCTCCAGCAGCACCATGAACACCTGGGCCGGATGCAGGCCGGTGTGGCGGATGATCTCGTCGATCGGCACGGGCGCCGGGCCGAGCGCCTCGATGACGCGCGCGCGGTCGCTTTCGCCGGGCGGCGGTGTGACCGAGAAGTCGGGCGGCTCTTCGAACGGCGGCACGTCGGGCGCCCGCATGCCGGTCAGCGGGGCGATCGCCCTGGAAATGTCCGATGCCTCGGTGACCAGCGTGGCGCCGTCCTTGAGCAGGCCATTGGTGCCGGCGGCACGTGGATCGAGCGGGGAGCCGGGTACGGCGAAAACCAGCCGGCCCATTTCGCCGGCGAGCCTGGCGCTGATCAATGATCCCGAACGTTGCGCCGCCTCGACAACCACCAGTCCAAGGGCCGCGCCCGCGACAAGGCGGTTGCGGCGCGGGAAATCCTGGGCGCGCGGCTGCCAGCCGAACGGCATTTCCGATATGACGGCGCCGCGCTCGATAATCTCGTCGCACAGGCCGGCATTTTCGGGCGGGTAGGGCAGGTCGAGGCCTCCGGCCAGCACGCCGATCGTGCCGGTCGCAAGACTGCCCTGATGCGCCGCCGTGTCGATGCCACGCGCCAGGCCGGAGACGATTGCGTAACCGTCGCGGCCGAGTTCCGCCGCCAGCATGCGCGCCATCTTGATGCCGGCCAGCGATGCGTTGCGAGCGCCCACGATGGCGACCCCCGGCAGCCGGAACACGGCGGCATTGCCCTTGACCGCCAGCAGCGGCGGCGGATGGTCCATGTTGCGCAAAAGCGGCGGATAGTCTGTTTCACCGATACCGACAAAGCGCGCGCCCGCTTTACGGGCCGTCTCCAATTCGGCCTCGGCTTCGGCAATGGTAGGGATGCGGGCGATCCGGCGGGCGCCGCCTGAAATCATAAGCTCCGGCAGTATTTCGAGCGCCACTTCGGCCGAACCGAAGCGGTTGATCAGGTCGCGAAAAGAGGCGGGGCCTACATTCTGGGTGCGGATCAGCCGCAGCCAGCTCAGCCGCTGCCGGTCGCTGAGGCGCGGCCCGGCAGCCGGCTCGCTCACCGCGGTGGCGCGATCGCTCACTCCTTGGCTCCGATCTTGCCCTCGGTGCCTGCAAGCAGGCGTGAAATGTTTTCGCGGTGCTTGATGAAAACGATGATGCTCATCACAACGAACAGCCCGGCAATCGGCGGGGTGCTCAAGAGATAGAGGGCGATCGGCACGATGACCGCCGCCGTCAACGCCGCCAGCGAGGAATAACGGAACAGGAATGCCATCATCAGCCAGACGACGGCGAAGATCAGCGCCACCTGCCAGGCAAGGCCGATCAGCACGCCGAGATAGGTGGCGACGCCCTTGCCGCCCTTGAAGCCCAGCCATACCGGGAAGAGATGGCCGAGAAAGGCGCCAAGGCCTGCCCAGATCGCCAGTTCAGGCGAAAAATGGCCCGATATCAGCACGGCGGCCGTGCCCTTCAGCGCATCGAGCAGCAGCGTTGCGGCGGCAAGGCCCTTGTTGCCGGTGCGCAGAACATTGGTGGCGCCGATGTTGCCCGAGCCGATCTTGCGCACATCGCCGAGGCCGGCCGCGCGGGTAAGCAGCAGTCCGAAAGGAATCGAACCAAGCAAATAGCCGAAAACCAACGCCAAGATCAGGCTGTAAGTCATTGTTTCCCCCGCATTTCCTCCAGTTTGTCTGGATCAGGCGCGGTGCGCGGTGGCCAGCTCAGATCGAGAACACTGTGCGGCCCGCCACCAACGTTTGCAAGACCCTGCCTTGCATGCGCGCGCCTTCGAAACAGGTGTTCTTCGAGCGCGAACGAATGCCGCTCTCGCTGACGATCCAGGGTTCGTCGAGATCGACAAGCGCAAGATCGGCGACTGCGCCCGGCTTCAGCGTGCCGCCGGGCAGCCCGAACAGTTTTGCGGGAGCGGTGGAGAGCGTTTCGATCAGCCGGAGCAACGGCACGTCGCCATTGTGGTAGAGCCGCAATGCCGCACCGAGAAGCGTCTCCAACCCGATGGCGCCGGCCGCCGCATCGGCGAAAGGCAAGCGCTTGGTGTCGACGTCCTGCGGGTCGTGCGAGGAGACGATGATGTCGATCGTGCCATTCCTGACCGCCTCGATCACCGCCAGCCGGTCTTCCTCGGCGCGCAAAGGCGGTGTCAGGCGAAAGAAGGTGCGGTATTCGCCGACATCGTTTTCATTCAACGACAGATTGTGGATCGCGATGCCTGACGTCACGGCCGCACCATCGGCTTTCGCGCGTGTCACGGCGTTTGCCGCCATCGCCGTCGAGATCTTCGCCGCGTGATAGGAGCCGTGCGTCAGCCGCGCAAGGGCAAGATCACGCTCCAGCGGGATGGATTCGGCTTCGCGCGGAATGCCGGAGAGGCCGAGCCAACTGGCGTAGAGGCCTTCGTTCATCACGCCGGACGAACCGAGGTCGGCGTCCTGGGTTTCATGCACGATGGTGGCGCCGAAGTCGCGTGCATAGGTCAGCGCACGGCGCATCACCAGCGCGCTCGATATGGTGTGACGGCCATCGGTGAAGGCGACGGCGCCGGCTTCGCGCAGCAGGCCGAATTCCGTCATTTCGCGCCCGTCGAGGCCCTTGGTGATTGCCGCCGCCGGAAAGACGTTGACGCTTGCCGTGTCCTTGGCGGTGCGCAGCACGAACTCGACCAGCGCCACATTGTCGATCACGGGATCGGTGTCGGGCATCATGACGATCGATGTGACGCCGCCGGCTGCCGCCGCGACACTTGCCGACGCAATGGTTTCGCGATGCTCGCCGCCCGGCTCGCCGATGAACACGCGGCCATCGATCAGGCCCGGAATGATCGCCTTGCCGGCGCAGTCGATGACGATAGCGCCCTCGGGCGCCCCCTGGTTGAGTGCCGCCTTGCCGGCGGCAACGATCTTGCGGCCCTCGACGATGACGGTGCCTACTTCGTCGAGACCGCGCGACGGGTCGACGATGCGGGCGCGCTCGAAGACCGTTGTGATCATGCGCCGCGGCCCTCTTGATTGCGGCCCTCTTGATTGCGACGGGGGTCGAGCAGGGCTTCCATCACGGCCATGCGCAAAGCAACGCCCATCTCGACCTGTTCCTGGATGACGCTCTGCGGACCGTCGGCGATTTCCGAGGCGATCTCGACGCCGCGGTTCATCGGACCGGGGTGCATCACCAGCGCGTCGTCCTTGGCGGCCTTCAATTTCTCGGCGTCGAGGCCGAAATAGCGGAAGTATTCGCGCACCGAAGGCACGAAGGCACCTTCCATGCGCTCGCGCTGCAAGCGCAGCATCATCACCACGTCGGCGCCCTTGAGACCCTCGGCCATCGAGCGGGTGACGATGACGCCCATCTTCTCGATGCCGGTGGGCAGCAGCGTCGACGGTGCGACGACGCGCACCTGGGCGCCAAGCGCATTGAGCAGCATGATGTTCGAGCGCGCCACACGCGAGTGCAGGATATCGCCGCAGATCGCCACGATCAGCTTCGACAGCGGGCCTTTGGCGCGGCGGATGGTCAGCGCGTCGAGCAGCGCCTGTGTCGGGTGTTCATGCGCGCCGTCGCCGGCATTGACGACGGAACAGCCGACCTTCTGCGCCAGAAGGGCGGCGGCGCCGGCCGACTGGTGGCGGATGATCAGGATGTCGGGCCGCATGGCGTTCAGCGTCATCGCGGTGTCGATGAGCGTTTCGCCCTTCTTCACCGAGGAACTCGCCACCGACATGTTCATGACATCGGCGCCGAGCCGCTTTCCAGCCAACTCGAACGACGACTGCGTACGTGTCGACGCCTCATAGAACAGGTTGATCTGTGTGCGGCCGCGCAGCGTCGAGGTTTTCTTCTCGGACTGCCGCGAGATCGCGACCGCGCGGTCCGCCCGGTCGAGCAATAGCTCGATGTCGGCGGGGGAAAGATCGCGGATGCCCAAAAGATGGCGGTGAGGGTAGAGTGGCAGGGACGAAGCGTCGGTCATCTCAAGGCGCTGCTATAGGGTGGAGATTTTGCGGCTGCAAGCGCCAGCTTTGGATTGGAGCCGTTCTCCCCGGTATTTTCATCGCGCGGGCGGCAACGCTTGGCTATACCTAGCCGACGGCCTCGGATTCGTGGCTTTCTGACGACAAGGGCCTTTCTGCCGATAGAAGGATTGGGCGTGACCGACGACGTGACGAACCAGCCGCCGCCGCTGACGGGCGGCAACGCCTGGCGGGGCGATCCGTTGCTGATCCAGCTCGCGGAGCGTTTTTCCGATCCGGTGCGCAAGGATCTCGACGGGCTCGGCCGTTTCGTGCTGACGCAAGAGGCGCAGGAACTGGCGCGGCTCGCCAATGTCGAGACGCCGAAGCTCAGGACGCATGATCGCCAGGGGCGGCGCATCGATGTGGTCGAGTTCCATCCCGCCTATCACGCCTTGATGCGCCGCTCAGTGGCCAACGGGCTGCATTCCTCGGTCTGGGAAAACGGCGACGCCGAGATCGGCCGCCGACATCAGGTCCGCGCCGCCCGGTTTTACCTGACGGCGGAGCTCGAGACCGGGCATCTCTGCCCCATCACCATGACCAACGCTTCGCTGGCGGCCTTGATGGCCAGCCCAAAACTGTTTCGCGAATGGGCGCCGCGCGTGACGACGCGCAAATACGACCACAGCCAAAGGCCGCCGGTCGAGAAGACCGGGCTGACGCTCGGCATGGGCATGACCGAGAAACAGGGCGGCACCGATGTGCGCGCCAATGTGACGAGGGCCGAGCGCGCCGGCAGCGGGTTTTATCGCCTGACCGGGCACAAATGGTTCATGTCGGCGCCGATGTCTGACGCGTTCTTGGTGCTGGCGCAGGCGCCGGAGGGATTGTCGTGCTTTCTGGTGCCGCGCGTTCTCGGCGACGGGTCGGGCAACGGCTTCCGTTTTCAGCGGCTGAAGGACAAGCTCGGCAACCGCTCCAACGCGTCTTCCGAAGTGGAATTCGTCAACGCCATCGGCGAGATGGTCGGCGAACCGGGTGCCGGCGTGAAGACGATCATGGACATGGTCACCCTGACCCGGCTCGATTGTGCCATCGCATCGTCGGCGATCATGCGCGCGGGTCTGGCCGAGGCCGTTCATCACGCCCGTCACCGCCAGGTGTTCGGCTCGACCTTGATCGAGCAGCCGCTCATGCAGCGCGTGCTTGCGGACATGGCGCTCGATGTGGCGGCAGCCACCGCGCTGTCGTTCCGGCTGGCGCGGTCCTTCGACGAGGCGGCGAGCGATCGCGGCGAGGCGGCGTTCGCCCGCGCCATGACGCCGGTCGTCAAATACTGGGTCTGCAAGATCGCGCCACCGCTGCTTTACGAAGCGATGGAATGTCTCGGCGGCAATGGCTATGTCGAGGAGGCGCCGCTCGCCCGCTACTATCGCGAAGCCCCGGTCAACGCGATCTGGGAAGGCTCGGGCAATGTCATGGCGCTCGACGTGCTGCGCGTGCTTGGTCGCGCGCCTGGCCTGTTCGAGGATGTGTTGGCCGGCATCGATCGCGATCTCGGCGCTGGCGGACGCGGCACGATCGGCGTGCTGAAGGCGGCGATGCAGGTTGCGTCAACCGATGAGGGCTCGGCCCGTCTGCTCACCGAACAACTGGCGCTTTCGGCGGCAGCGGCTGAGTTGCGCCGGCTGGGGGCAGGGCGGATCGCAGATGCTTTCGTCGAGACGCGTTTGGCCGGCCAATGGCGCAACACCTATGGCATGCTCGATTCGCGCCACGATGCGCGCATGATCATCGACACACTCTATCCGCCGGTGAATTGAGCCGCGAGCATCGCAAAAACCGGCGTTTGATGCGTCGGCGAGCATCCCGATGCGTATGGCTAATCGCCGTTAACCTTAACAAATGGTTTCCGTTGCGATGGCGAGCGGCAAGGCCCACTGTCCCGGCGAAAGCAGGGAATGGTTCAGATTGGCCGCCCCTTGCTTTGCGAAGCGGGAACGGCGATGCGACACGTACTGACCTCTTTTCTGGCCTTGCACTGGGCGATCGTTTTCGCCCTGCTCGCGCTCATCTGCATCGACGGAAGCCGTGGTGTGGCGACGGCTCTCGGCGTGTTTGGAGCTACAATCGAGGACAGCCGCTTCATCGACCTCGACAAATTCGTCGTCGTGGCGCCGCTCGCGACAGCATTGCTTGTCGTCTCTGTGCTGTTTTTCTGGGCTTTTGTCGAAGCCCTGATCAACGACGCGACCAGCCAGGGCGTCGACAGCGTTGCCCGCATCGCCTTCATCTGCGCATCCGGCGTGTTGTCTCTGATCGTCATCGGTGGCGCCGCGCAAGGCATCAATGGGATGTTCATGGCTGTCGCCGTGCAGTTGGCAGCACTTCTGGCGTCCTATGTCGCCATGCTTGCCGAGCGGCGCTCCGTGGTTGCGGCAGCTTCGGGCGAGGGCGAAATCCGCGCCGTCGCGCACGGCATGGCAAAGGCCGCGGCCCACAATTCGCTGCTTTCACTCATATCGGGCCGAACAGGCTCCAATCCCGGGGGAGAGCGCTGATGCGTTACATCTTCGCATTCTGGGCGGCCCCCATGGCGATATTCTGGGGCTGGTTCTATCTGTCGGCCAATGACATCAATTTCGGCTACACGATGCTCAGCCGACAGATGCACGACTTCTTCTTCCAGTTC
Organism: Mesorhizobium sp. M1338; assembly: GCF_040318045.1. NCBI lineage: Bacteria > Pseudomonadati > Pseudomonadota > Alphaproteobacteria > Hyphomicrobiales > Phyllobacteriaceae > Mesorhizobium > Mesorhizobium sp. M1338. The sequence goes on from NZ_JAMYLL010000023.1 coordinate 58,369, forward strand.
TATGGCCAGATGCTCGGCACCGACCCGGCGATCATCCCCGGTATGGTGGCGAAGACGTGCATCTTCGACGGGTTGCTGCTGATGGCGCTTTGGGCATTCCGCCGCCGCCGGGAAATCGCCAGTTGGGTCAAACAGCGCTGGGCGGGTCCGTTCGACCGGATGCGTGGAGCGACTGAAGCCGGTCCAAAACTCCCTGCAGAATAAACGCGGCTGCCGCCGAATCGATCTTGCCGGCGCGTTTGCGGCGCGAGAAGTCCATCTCGATCAGCGTCCTTTCGGCCGCTACCGTCGATAGCCTTTCGTCCCAGAACACGAAGGGCAGGTCGCTCATCTGCGCCATGTTGCGGACGAAGGCGCGCGATTTCTGCGCGCGCGGCCCTTCCGAACCGTCCATGTTGATCGGCAGCCCAATCACCACCGCGCCGGCATTCTCCTTTTGCAGCAAGGCGAGCAGCACCGCCGCATCGAGCGAGAATTTCCTTCGCATGATGACCGGGCGCGGATGGGCGAAAGAAAACCTCTGGTCCGAGACCGCGACGCCGATCGTCTTGTCGCCGAGGTCAAGCCCGGCCAGCGTCTTGCCTTCGGTTAGCCGCGCCGGCAATTCCTCGATCGTGATAATGCCCACCAGCCGTCCTTCATCTTTCACCGCGTTGTGTTCTCTCAAACGCACAACGGGCACAGGAACCCTTTGATCTCCGGTCTATCGGCGTTCTATCCTCTGGCAAGCCAAAAATCGAGGAATGCATTCATGAAACTGACCTGGTATGGCCACTCGGCCTTTCGCATTGATACGGCTGACGCCAAGATACTCATCGATCCCTACCTGATCGGCAATCCGTCCTGGACGGGCGGCTGGGAAGGACCGGCCGAGGGCATCACGCATGTGCTGCTGACGCATGGACACAGCGACCACATCAGCGGCGCGCTGGAAGTGCTTGGCAAAAGTGGCGCCCAATTGGTCGCGAATTTCGAGATCTGCATGTATCTGGTCGGCAAAGGCGTCAGCGACAAGAAGATCAATCCCGGCAACATCGGCGGTACCGTTGATTGCGGCAGCTTCACCACCACGTTCGTCCAGGCGCTGCATTCCTCCTCGTTTGGCCAAGAGGGTGGCAAGAATGTCTATCTCGGCAATCCCGGTGGTCTCGTCCTGCACTTCCCGGAAGACAAAACGCTCTACCACATGGGCGACACCGACATCTTTTCCGATATGGCGCTGATCAACGAGTTGCATGAACCCAAGATCGGCATCGTTCCGATCGGCGACCGTTTCACCATGGGCGGTGCGGTGGCGGCACTTGCTTGCCGACGCTTCTTCAAGTTCGAGACCGTGATTCCCTGTCACTTCGGCACGTTTCCGATGATCGATCCGACGCCCGACAAGTTCGAGGCCGGCCTGGAAGGGTCCAGTGTAAAGGTGGCATTGCCGAAAATCGGTGAGACGATTGCGATCTAGAAACAGCTAAAGCGGAATAAATCCATGATGTTGGGGCGATCTCTTTGCGTGTCCATGTTTGTCGCTGCGTCGCCCGCGCTCGCCGCGGATGATTTCATCGAGGGCGTCTATCTTCAGTCCGAGGAGCTTTGCAAACAGGCCAAGAAGGACACGCTGCAAACGCTTATCGACGCCGGCAACATCGTGCTTTCGGCGCGCGGCCTGCAAGGCGTCGAATACAATTGCGAGTTTCTGCAGATCAGCAAGGCGGCGGCTTCGCCAAGCTGGGCGGTGACGGCCATCTGCCAGGAACCGGGCTATGTCTTTCCCGATGTCCTCTCGGTGACGCAAATGAACCCGAAGCAAGTCGATCTCGTGTCGGTTCGGCCCACCGATAACGAAAGCGAGGCAAGCGGCAACAGCGGCAGCTACTATCTGTGCGAGGGCGTTGCCCTGCCGTAGACAGCACCTTGCCCTTGGACCGATGGCCGAGAGCCGGGCCGCCACCACGGTCCGGTCTTCCGCACGATGCATGTTGCGCACCGCGCGCGCCGCCGCTATAGCCCGAACTGGTTTTCCCCGAGGCAAAAACATGTCCGTTGATCTGCAAACAGTGAAGCGAGTCGCGCATCTTGCCCGCATCGCGGTGAGTGAAGAAGATGCCGAACGCATGACCGGCGAGCTGAACGCCATACTGGGCTTCGTCGAGCAGCTGAACGAGGTCGATGTTTCCGGCGTCGAGCCGATGACCTCGGTGACACCGATGGAGATGAAGAAGCGCCAGGATGTTGTTACCGACGGCAGCAAGGCGACCGATATCGTCGCCAACGCGCCGGCGACCGACGAGAATTTCTTCCTCGTTCCGAAGGTCATGGAGTAACGGGCCGATGGCAATCGAGATCGCCATCGAGACGCCGCTGCAGGACGACGTGCGCGGCCTGGTCGAGGAACTCAATGAAACCTTGCTCGAATTGACGCCGCCGGAGCACTGCTACCATCTGACGGTCGAGCAGATGGCCGACGACGATACGACCGTTTTCATCGCCCGCGAGGATGGTCTCGCTGTCGGCTGCGGTGCGTTGAAGCGCCATGACAGCGCCATCGGCGAGGTCAAGCGTATGTACACGCGGCCTTCGCATCGCGGCCGCAAGATCGGCGCCAGGATCGTCGAGCGGGTCGAAGCGCTGGCGCGCAATGAGGGGCTGAAGCGCCTGGTGCTGGAGACGGGTGATCGCCATCCCGCCGCTTGGACTGTCTACGAACGTGCCGGGTTTTCGCGCTGCGGCCCGGTGCTGGATTATCCCGATTCCGAGTGGTCGGTGTTTTACGAAAAGAGCCTTTGATGAGCGACCTGACCCAGCTGACGATTTCGCAGGCCCGCGCCAAGCTGCGCGGCAAGGAGATCACCGCGACCGAGATCGCCGAGGCCTATCTCTCGGCCATCGATCGCGCCAATCCGGCGCTCAATGCCTATGTCGCGGTGACCGGCGACAAGGCGCGCGACATGGCCAAGGCGTCCGACGCAAGGCTGGTTAAGGGCGAGGGCGGTGCGCTGGAAGGCATCCCACTCGGCATCAAGGACCTGTTTGGGACCGAAGGTATCCATACCCAAGCCTGCAGCCATGTGCTCGACGGCTTCAAGCCGCGCTACGAATCGACAGTTACCGCCAATCTGTGGGCCGACGGGGCGGTGATGCTCGGCAAGCTCAACATGGACGAGTTCGCCATGGGCTCTTCCAACGAGACGTCCTACTATGGTCCGGTCATCAACCCATGGCGGCGCTCGCGCCTGGACACAGTGGTGATGCCGACGACGCATCAGGGTGACGGCGGCTTCGTTTCGGCCGGCGGCACCAGGACCGCGCGCAGCCTGGACAATGCGCAGCTGGTGCCGGGCGGTTCTTCCGGCGGTTCGGCGACCGCGGTCTCGGCTTTCCTGTGTGCCGGCGCCACGGCGACGGATACCGGCGGCTCGATCCGCCAGCCGGCCGCCTTCACCGGCACCGTTGGCATCAAGCCGACCTACGGCCGCTGCTCGCGCTGGGGCATCGTCGCCTTCGCCTCGTCGCTCGACCAGGCCGGGCCGATCGCCCGTGACGTGCGCGATGCCGCGATCCTGTTGAAGTCGATGGCGTCCGTCGATCCGAAGGACACGACGTCGGTCGATCGGCCCGTGCCGGATTATGAGGCGGCGATCGGCAAGCCGATCAAGGGTATGAAGGTCGGCATTCCCCGGGAATACCGCGTCGACGGGATGCCCGAAGAGATCGAGGCGCTGTGGCAGAAAGGCATTGCCTGGCTCAGGGATGCCGGCGCCGAGATCGTCGACATTTCCCTGCCGCACACCAAATACGCGCTGCCGGCCTATTATATCGTGGCGCCGGCCGAGGCTTCGTCCAACCTCGCGCGTTATGACGGCGTCCGCTACGGGTTGCGCGTGCCGGGCAAGGATATCGTCGACATGTACGAGAAGACCCGCGCCGCCGGTTTCGGCCGCGAGGTCAAACGCCGCATCATGATCGGCACATATGTGCTGTCGGCCGGCTATTACGACGCCTACTACCTGCAGGCGCAGAAGGTGCGCAATCTGATCAAGCGCGACTTCGAGACTGTTTTCGCCGCCGGCGTCGATGTCATCCTGACCCCGGCAACGCCGTCCGCCGCCTTCGGCATCGCCGACGAGGACATGGCCGCCGATCCGGTCAAGATGTATTTGAACGACATCTTCACCGTCACGGTGAACATGGCTGGCCTGCCGGGCATCGCCGTGCCCGCCGGCCTCGACGCCAAGGGCCTGCCGCTCGGGCTGCAGCTCATCGGCCGGCCGTTCGACGAGGAAACCCTGTTCCAGACCGCTGCCGTCATCGAACAGGCGGCCGGCACATTTCAGCCGGAAAAGTGGTGGTAAGGATGCCGCTCGTCTAGCGCATGACCCCGAAAATCGCCATCGATTTTCGGAAAGGATCATGCGCAAAATCAAAATGTTACAGCGTCCTTTTCGCGTCCAAGCACGCGCGGCGCTGTAATGGGGTGAGCGATGTTCTTCTATCTTTCCAAGATCTTCTGGTTCTTCATCCAGCCGCTCAATCTGGCGATCTTCCTGTTGCTGGCGGGATTGCTCGCGGCGATGATCGGCCGCCGGCGGCTGGCGGTCACCGGCAGCGTGCTGGCATTTCTGATCCTTGCGCTGTCAGCCTGGACGTCGCTTGGCGCCATGATGCTCAAGCCGCTGGAAGAGCGCTTCGCGCGCCCGCCGCTGCCGGAAAAGGTCGACGGCATCGTCGTGCTCGGCGGTGGCTTCGAGGGCGCCATCAACCTGGTGCGCGGCGGCTATGAGCTGAACAGCAGCGGCGATCGGATGGTCGAGACCGCAATTCTGGCCCGGCGCTTTCCCACCGCCAAGGTGATCGTCTCCGGCGGCACCGGCGAGCTGTTTCTCGACGGCGAGGGCGACGCCGCCACGGCGCCTCGTCTGCTCACCGCGCTTGGTGTGACAGCCGATCGCCTGATCCTGGAGAACAAATCCCGCAACACGTATGAGAATGCCGTCTTCAGCAAGGAATTGGTGACTCCGAAGCCCGGCGAGACCTGGCTGCTGGTGACCTCTGCCTTCCATATGCCACGGGCCAAGGCACTGTTCGACAAGGCCGGGTTTGCGACCATTCCCTGGCCGGTCGACTATCGCACCTCGGGGCGGGAAGGCATCGGCCTGTTCCGCGACAATCCAGCCGATTCGCTGCAGGCTACGACGGTGGCGATCCGCGAATGGATCGGGTTGATCGCCTACTGGCTGTCAGGCCGGATCGATCAGCCTTTTCCTGGCGGCTGACCGATCACCGCCTGCCTGGCCGCCGAGAAGAACTGGCGCCGCACCAGCACGGCCAGCAGCAACAGCGTCGACAACACGAACACCATGGGGTCCACGAACCAGCCGAGATAGCCGATCGAGAAGAACACGCCGCGCAGGCCGGAGTTGAAGTGCTTTCCCGCGAGCATGTTCATCTGCGCCGCACGCCACACCGCCGTTTCGGTAACAGGGTTGCGCGAGGCTTCGCCATGCGGGATCGGCACGGCGCCGATCAGGATCGTGCAATAGTTGAACAGCCGGTACGCCCAGCCGAATTTGAAAAACGAAAACGCCAGGATCAGCACCAGTCCGAAGACCTTTATCTGGAAGGCCGCACGCGACGGGGCGCCGCCCAGGGGCAGGTCGCTGAGCACTTCAAGAACCCGGTCCGACGCGCCGAGCAAGGCAAAGCAGCCGCCGATCGCGATCAGTGAGCTGGACGCGAAAAAGGCGGTGCCTTGCTGCAGACCGCTCATGATGGCGGTGTCGACGATGCGGATCTCGCGCTCGGCCATGGTCCGCATCCAGGTTTGCCGCTGCGCATTCATCGCCGTGGTCAGCGATATACGGCTGACCAGCTTGCCGTCGGAGGCGAGCGTGTGCAGCAGCCACGCGATCAGGAAAAAAGCCAGCGCCGCGAGATCGGCCGTCGAAAGATCGAGGGAATCGCCCATCTCGTGAATCTATCACATTCGGCGCAATCGCTTCGATGATCCATCGGCACCGATGTCGCTGCCGGAGCAAACAAGGTCGGCGGGTGCAGCGCCGCGATTTCCAAAAGAGCGGAAACATCCTTGGGAATTCCTATATGTAGTCCTTGACCTGACTCCAGGAGACAGCACAGCGTGTTCCTTTCGGTTTTCGACCTGTTCAAGATCGGCATAGGACCTTCGAGTTCGCACACGATGGGCCCGATGACCGCGGCTGCGCGGTTTCTCGACGAGGTCGCGGGAAATGACTGGCCGCGCCCGGCGGGTGTGAAGGTCGACCGGCTTGGTGCCAGCCTGCACGGGTCACTCGCCTATACCGGCATTGGCCATGGCTCGGATCGCGCCGTCGTGCTCGGCCTTGCCGGTCTGACGCCACAGACGGTCGATCCCGACCAGGCCGATGGCATTGCCAGCCGCATCACCGCTGAAAAGCGCATTTCTCCGCCCGGTCATCCCACCTATCGCTTCGATCCGGCAACCGATCTGGTGCTTGACCGCAAAACTCCGCTCACCGGCCATGCCAATGGCATGGCGTTCTACGCTTATGATTCAGGCGGCCGCCTGCTGCTCAAGCGCATCTACTATTCGATCGGCGGCGGCTTCGTGGTTTCGGAAGAAGAACTGCAGCGGATGAAGGCCAAGGGCTCGGTGACGACAGAAGGCAAGAAAGTGCCCTATCCCTTTAAGAACGCGGTCGAGATGCTGGCCATGGCCGGCAAAAGCGGTCTTTCCATCGCCGACATTAAGCGCGTCAACGAGGAGACGCAGATGTCGCGCGAGGAGCTCGACGCCGGCCTCGACGGCATCTGGAGCGCCATGAAGGGCTGCATCGACCGTGGCCTGTCGCAGGACGGCATCATGCCGGGCGGGCTGAAGGTGCGCCGCCGCGCCCGCATGCTGCATGACAAGCTGCAGGAACAGTGGCAGCAGAACAAGCCCAATCCGCTACTCGCCAATGACTGGCTGTCGATCTATGCCATGGCGGTGAACGAGGAGAATGCCGCCGGTGGCCGGGTCGTCACCGCGCCGACCAACGGCGCTGCCGGCACGCTGCCTGCGGTGCTGCGCTACTGGCTGCATTTCCATCCGGAGGCCGACCAGCCGAGCATCCGCGACTTTCTTCTGACGGCCGCCGCGGTTGGCGGCATCATCAAGACAAACGCCTCGATCTCGGGCGCCGAAGTCGGCTGCCAGGGCGAGGTCGGGTCAGCGTCGGCGATGGCGGCGGCCGGCCTGTGCGCCGTCATGGGCGGCACGCCCGAGCAGGTCGAAAACGCCGCCGAGATCGCGCTCGAACACCATCTCGGCATGACCTGCGATCCGGTCGGCGGGCTGGTGCAAGTGCCGTGCATCGAGCGCAACGCGCTGGGCGCCGTCAAGGCGGTGACGGCCGCGTCGCTGGCCATCAAGGGCGATGGCATCCATTTCGTGCCGCTCGATGCGGCGATCGAGACCATGCGCCAGACCGGTCTCGACATGAACGAGAAGTACAAGGAAACCAGCCTTGGTGGGCTTGCCGTCAATGTCGTGGAGTGCTGAGAGCCCGTTTGGAAACCACTCCGGCAGCCATCTCGCGGCGTTTTCTGCGCTTCCCGTGCTCACGGATCCGAATGTCCGCTGCGCCCCGGTTCTCGAACCACCACCATATGACTCGCCAGAGCGAATTTCGAAACGGCCTCTACGCGTCATTTTGCGGATTGGTACTGTGGAGAAGTCGGTCATGCCGTTGACGCGTCCGCGCGGCGGACTAACCTTAAGCGATGTCTCTCAATCTGATAAAACTGTGTGTCGGCTGCGACAGCGTCGAGGATCTCGAAGAGTGGATCGCCTTCCGTCTCGACGAGCGGCGGCGCGCCGGTGAGCCGGTCGAGCACTATCACACCACCCGAATGATGCCGACGCGCGGTGCCGAAGTTACCGATGGCGGTTCGCTCTACTGGGTGATCAAGGGCAATGTGCAGTGCCGCCAGCTGATCACCGAGATCCGGCCGTTCACGGACGGTGACGGCATCGGCCGTTGCCACCTGATTCTCGACCCCGAGGTTGTTCGAACCGACTGGCAGCCGCGCCGGGCCTTCCAGGGCTGGCGCTATCTGAAGCCGGCGGACGCGCCGGCCGATCTCGGTCAGGGCAAGGCCGGGCTGATCGAGATGCCGCCGAAACTCAGGCGCGAGCTTGCCGATCTCGGTCTGCTCTGAGCCCCGAGAATCCAAGCCTCTGGCGCTCAATGTTGCCTTGGGCAGGGCTTGCAAGCGGTGGAACAACGCCACATCTTGTTTTCATGAACGACAAGAAGCAGCCCGTGCCCGCAAGGCCCAATCCCGCGCCGGTCAAACCTCAATCCAATGCCGGCGAGATCGAAGCCTTTCTTCGCCAGGCAAGGACGCTGGCTGCGTCGGCGACGGGTTCGGGCAGGCTGATCCTTTCGCTCGACGCGACGATGAGCCGCCAGCCGACCTGGGATCTGGCTTGTGAGCTGCAGGGCCAGATGTTCGATGCCGTCGGCAAGGCCGGAAGCCTCAGTGTCCAACTGGTCTATTTTCGCGGCCTGGGCGAGTGCCGTTCGTCCGCTTTCGTGACCGATACCAATGCCTTGAAGCAACTGATGACGCGAATCCAATGCCGCAGCGGCCACACCCAGATCGGCAAGGTGCTGGCGCATGCGCTGAAACAGACGGCTACGGTCAAGGTCAATGCGCTGGTCTATATCGGCGATGCCATGGAAGAAAACATCGACGATCTGGCCGAAAAGGCCGGCAGCCTCGGCCTGCATGGCGTTCCTGTCTTCGTTTTCCAGGAAGGTCATGATTCCGGCGCGGAAAAAGCGTTTAAGGAAATCGCGCGGTTGTCCAAAGGGGCTTGGTTCCGATTTGATCGCCGGGCTGCCGCGACCTTGGCAGGACTGCTTTCGGCGGTTGCGGTGTTTGCAACCGGCGGGCTGAAGGCGCTCGAGGCCAGAGGCAGGCCGGAAGACCGGCTGATGATCGAGCATCTGCGGGGCGGCGGGAACTGATGGGCGCGGTTATCTTATTCGTTGCATTGCTTCTGGTGCTTCTCGGCGCGGTGACCATCTTTCTGCGCGCCGATCCGGGAAAACTGGCAAGTGGAATGCGCACGCTCGGGCCGGTTCTCTTGGCGCTGGTCGGCGTCGCCTTGCTTGTGGTCGGGCGCGAAGGCATCGCCGGCATCATACTGGCCGCGGCAATTGCCTGGTATGGTTCGGTGCGAATGAAACACCAGACGGCCAGACCGGTGCAGGGCAAGCGTTCGACGGTGCGTACCGCGGCATTGGAAATGGAGCTCGATCACGCTACCGGCGGCCTCGAAGGACTGGTCCTGGCTGGCCGCCACGAAGGCAAGATGCTGGGTGCGATGGGGCTGGGAGAGTTGCAGCATCTCTACCGGGAACTCTCAGGCGATCCGGAGAGCCGGCAGTTGCTAGAGACGTATCTTGACGGCAGATTTCCCGTCTGGCGCAAAAACACTGAGGCGAACGGTGGCGAAGGGTTGGGTGTTGCGCCAGGTTCGGGCGCCATGACTAAGGAGGAGGCCTACAAGGTCCTTGGTCTTGAAGCGGGGGCCGCCGCGGCGGATGTCCGCAAGGCGCACCGCCGCCTGATGCAGCGCCTGCACCCCGATATCGGCGGCACGTCTTTCCTGGCGGCGCGGATTAATGAAGCCAAGGACGTCTTGCTCTCCAATCACAACTAGTTCTCCTTCGACGCAGAATTTTTCCGGGAGATGACTTCCACGCCGTCCTACTGCTGGACGGCGTAGCACTCGATGTTCTTCTTCTTCAAAGCGGTACAGGCCTTCCAGGCGGCGGTCTTCGAACCAAAGCCACCGAAGCGGGCGCGGTAGTAGGTGACGCCGTCCTTGTCGAAGGCGACTGTGAAGCCGGATGCGTCGGCCAGCACCTTGGGCGCCTGCTTGGTTGCCTTGTCGAGGAAGGCCTGGGCTTCGGACTGCTTTGGCGAAGAGGCGACCTGAATGGCCCAACCCGACGGTACCGACGCCGTGTTGACCGGGTCGACAACCGCCGCCGGTGTCGGCTCGGCAGTCGGCTCGGCATAGGCAGCGACGACTTGGGCCGTGGCAATCCGAGGGGCCGATACGATGACGGTCTTGACCTTCCTGGCCTTGATGACCGGGGCTGCCTCTTCGGCCTGCGCGGTGTCGTCTTCCGCGACCGTAGCGTCCTCGGCAACGGTGGCATCGTCCTGCGCCACCATCGGCTTGTCGTCCGGCGTCGGCGCGTCGTGCTTGGGCAGGAGCACCTTGGCAAGCGCGGTGATCGGGTCGTTACCGCCGGCCTTGGCGACCAGATCGCCGCCGCCGCGGGTCGATGCCCTCGGCAAATAGGTGTTGATCAAGGTGGCCATCTGGTTGTCGCGGCTGCCGCCGGAGGTGCCGCCCATGACCACGCCGACAATGCGGCGATTGCCGTCGGAAACCGACGAGACGAGGTTGAAGCCGGAGGCGCGGGTGTAGCCCGTCTTGATGCCGTCGACGCCCTTGATGCGTCCGAGCAGACGGTTGTGGCCGTTGATGCGCTGGCGCCCGTAGAGAAAGGAACGCTGCGAGAAATAGCCGTAATACTGCGGGAAATGCTCCCTCAGCGCGATGCCGAGCGTCGCCATGTCGCGTGCGGTGGTGAACTGGCCGGGATTGGGCAGGCCGTTGGCGTTGCGAAACACGGTGCCGTTCATGCCCAGCGCACGCGCCTTGGCGGTCATCATGCGGGCGAAGGTGGCTTCGTTGCCGCCGAGCATTTCGCCGAGCGCGGTTGCGGAGTCGTTTGCCGATTTGGTGACCATCGACAGGATCGCGGTTTCGACCGTAACCGAACCGCCCGCCTTGACGCCGAGCTTCGTCGGCGGCTCGGCCGCGGCGTTGGCCGAGAACACAACCTGCGAATTCCTGCTGATCTTGCCCTTCGCCAGTGCTTCGAAGGTCAGATAGAGCGTCATCATCTTGGTCAGCGATGCCGGATAGCGCCTGCCGTCGGCGTCCGCCGAATACAGCACCTTGCCGGTCTTGGCGTCGATGACGATGGCCGCCGACCTCGCCGCCAGCGACGAGGCAACGTCGCCGCAAACGAACGCCATCGCCATGGCGATGATCATGATCGTTTTGAGAGGGGAGGTGGATTTGGAAACGATGCCCAACAACGCCTTACGCACTGGTACTTCCCTTGGATTTCTTCGTTGCGCTGGAGGCGGCAAAGGGTCCTGCCTCGCTTCCGGCCAAGCTACCGGGGCAGCGTTACCAATCCGTTTATGGTAACCGCCGCGTTCACCATTTTCTTTGGACTTGAAGCTCTCTTTATTCGATTTTTAGCCATTGGGGGTGCAGGCGGGCCCCGCACGCCTGAAATATTGACTTTTGTGCGGCGCACAATATATTAAGGTGCATTGCACAAGGGCGCCCCAAAGAAGGACGCCTCAACCGTCAAGGGAATCGTGAAATGACCCAGACCTATGAGGACTTCAGCAAATACGGCAAAGAGTTTGCCGACACCGGCTTGAAGAGCTTCGCGTCGCTCTCCAAAGGCGCCCAGGCGATCGCCACCGAAGCTGGCGAATACACCAAGAAGAGTTTTGAGTCCGGCAGCGCCACCGTGGAGAAGCTGTTGTCGGCCAAGTCGCTGGAAAAGGCGATCGAGATCCAGTCGGATTACGCCAAGCAGTCCTACGAGGCGTTCGTCGCCGAGGCCACCAAGATTGGCGATCTCTATGCCGAGCTCGCCAAGGAAGCCTACAAGCCGTTCGAATCGATCGTTGCCAAGGCGAAGTAATTTCGACTGACAATATGGAGATCCTGCCCTTTGGGGGCAGGGACAAAGCCCGGCCGCGGAAACGCGGCCGGGTTTTTTTCATGTCAATGCCCGATCGAGGGCCTCTCGCCCCTTCACGATTGCGAAAATCGTCCAAGTTTGGTCACCTAGCCATATTGTCAGCTAAACAGAAGGGCTTAAAATCGTCCATCGAACACCTACATGTCGAACTCGCATGGGGATTCGAAAGAGGCAGGAATACGTGACGATCGGTTTGACTGCCACGAGACGCGTGGTGCGGATGCAAAACGGCGGCGGCGACGGCAATGAGGCCGGCCGCGGGACGGCCGTCATCACGCGCACCAAAACCAAAACCAAGAAGCCCAGCCTCTACCGGGTCCTCATCCTCAACGACGACTACACGCCCATGGAGTTCGTGGTTCACGTGCTGGAGCGTTTTTTCCAGAAGGACCGCGAAGCCGCCACACGCATCATGCTTCATGTTCACAATCATGGAGTGGGCGAGTGCGGGGTCTATACATTCGAGGTGGCCGAGACCAAAGTGTCCCAGGTCATGGATTTCGCCCGACAGAATCAGCATCCGCTGCAATGCGTGATGGAGAAGAAGTGAGGTAACATGCCGGCTTTCTCCCAAGGCCTGGAAAAGGCGCTTCACCAGGCGCTGACGCTCGCCAATGAGCGGCACCATGAATACGCAACCCTTGAACATTTGCTGCTCGCGCTCATCGACGACACCGAGGCGGCCGCCGTCATGCGCGCCTGCAATGTCGATCTCGATGAACTGAAGCACACGGTTCTCACCTATATCGACACCGAACTCGACAACCTCGTCACCGGCTACGACGAAGACTCCAAGCCGACTGCCGGCTTCCAGCGCGTCATCCAGCGCGCCGTGATCCATGTGCAGTCGTCGGGCCGCGAGGAAGTGTCGGGCGCCAACGTGCTCGTCGCCATCTTCGCCGAGCGCGAGAGCCATGCCGCCTATTTCCTGCAGGAACAGCAGATGACCCGCTACGACGCGGTCAACTACATCTCGCACGGCATTGCCAAGCGTCCGGGCGCGTCGGAGACGCGCTCGCCGCGCGGCGCCGATGACGAGCAGGGCGGCCAGAACGGCGCCGAACCGCAGGAGGAAGGCGGCAAGAAGAAGCAGCAGCAGGACGCGCTGACCGCTTATTGCGTCAACCTCAACAACAAGGCCAAGGCCGGCAAGATCGACCCGCTGATCGGCCGCGAGTCCGAGATCAACCGCACGATCCAGGTGCTGTGCCGCCGCTCCAAGAACAACCCGCTCTATGTCGGTGATCCCGGCGTCGGCAAGACGGCGATCGCCGAAGGCCTGGCCAAGCGCATCGTCGAGGGCGACGTTCCCGAAGTGCTGCACAATGCCACCATCTTCGCGCTCGACATGGGCACGCTGCTCGCCGGCACGCGCTATCGCGGCGATTTCGAGGAACGGCTGAAGCAGGTCGTCAAGGAACTCGAGGACTATCCAGGTGCCGTGCTGTTCATCGACGAGATCCACACGGTGATCGGGGCAGGGGCCACATCAGGCGGCGCCATGGACGCATCCAACCTGTTGAAGCCGGCCTTGTCGTCGGGCGCGATCCGCTGCATCGGCTCGACCACCTACAAGGAATTCCGCCAGTTCTTCGAGAAGGACCGCGCTCTGGTGCGGCGCTTCCAGAAGATCGACGTCAACGAGCCTACCATCGAGGACGCCATCGAGATCATGAAGGGTCTCAAGCCCTATTATGAGGAGTTCCACAAGGTGAGGTTCACCAACGAGGCGATCAAGGCTTCGGTGGAGCTGTCGGCGCGCTACATCAACGACCGCAAGCTGCCGGACAAGGCGATCGACGTGATCGACGAGACCGGCGCCTCGCAAATGCTGGTGCCGGAAGCCAAGCGCAAGAAGACCATCGGTATCAAGGAGATCGAAGCCACGATCGCCACCATGGCCCGCATTCCGCCGAAGACGGTTTCGGCCGATGACGAGAAGGTGCTGCAGGGCCTCGATATCGAGCTGAAGCGTGTCGTCTATGGTCAGGACACCGCGATCACCGCGCTGACCTCCGCCATCAAGCTGGCGCGTGCCGGCCTGCGCGAACCGGAAAAGCCGATCGGCTCCTACCTGTTCTCCGGTCCGACCGGCGTCGGCAAGACCGAAGTGGCCAAGCAGTTGGCCGCATCGCTCGGCGTCGAGCTGATCCGCTTCGACATGTCGGAGTACATGGAACGCCACACCGTATCGCGGCTGATCGGCGCGCCTCCCGGCTATGTCGGCTTCGACCAAGGCGGCCTTTTGACCGACGGCGTTGACCAGCATCCGCACTGCGTGCTGTTGCTGGACGAAGTCGAGAAGGCGCATCCGGACCTGTTCAACATCCTGTTGCAGGTGATGGACCACGGCAAGCTGACGGACCACAACGGCAAGCAGATCGACTTCCGCAATGTGATCCTGATCATGACCACCAATGCGGGTGCGTCGGATGCGCAGCGCGCGGCGATCGGCTTCGGCTCGACCAAGCGCGAAGGCGACGATGTCGAGGCGATCAACCGGCTGTTCACGCCGGAGTTCCGCAATCGTCTCGATGCGATCATCCCGTTCGGCTCGCTGCCGGTGCCGGTTATCCATCAGGTGGTGCAGAAGTTCGTCATGCAACTCGAGGCCCAGCTTTCCGAGCGTGGCGTCACCTTCGACCTGTCGCCGGATGCGATCGCCTGGCTCGCCGACAAGGGCTATGACGAGCGCATGGGAGCGCGGCCGCTCGGCCGGGTGATCCAGGAGCACATCAAGAAGCCGCTGGCCGACGAGGTGCTGTTCGGCAAGCTCAAGAAGGGCGGCACGGTGCGCGTCACCGTCGAGAAGAAGGAAACCGGCGAAACCGGTCTGAAGCTCGAATCGCTCGCCGATGAGGCGCCGGTGAAGCCGAAGAAGGAAGAGCCGGAAGAAGCGCCAAAGCCAAGAAAGGCCGTGGCGAAAAAGCCCGCGGCCAAGAAGCTGGTGGCGCAGAAGCCCGAAGCCAAGGGCAAGGACGGCGGCAAGCGCAGCCTCGTGCCGCAACTGCCCAGAAAGAACTGACCTTGATGAAAGTCGAAAAAGCCCCGGAAACGGGGCTTTTTTCATTGGAGCGGGAGGACGCATGGCCGGGCGGATCATCATCCTGAACGGTGCGCCGCGATCGAAAAATCAAGCGTCGCCAGGGCTATTCAGGAGACCTTCGACGGCGTCTGGATCAATCTCGGCGTCGACGTTTACGAGCAGGCCACGCCGGCACGCTATCGGCCTGGGATAGGGATTGTGGCCTGGCGGCGAGCGCCCGGACCTTGAGGACCTCGTGCCAGCATTATACGCCGCGCTCAAGGCATCGCTCGGCCGAGTGCGATCGAGCAACCGGCTCAGCCCTCGGCCGACTAAAACCGTTTCCAGTTTGTCGGTGATTGCGGCGTCAGCCTTGCAGCGCCGCCCGTATCTTTCCGGCGTTTTCGACTAACACCTCCGGCTTCTCCATCCCGCCCGTGTGTGGCTTCAGCGGGATGCCGTCGAAGCGCGGGATGACATGCACATGGAGATGATAGACGGTCTGCCCCGAGGCCGGCTCATTGAACTGCATGACGGTGACGCCGTCGGCGCCGAAGGCCTTTTTCACCGCCAGCGCAATTTTCTGAACGACCGCGAAAAGCGGGCCGAAAATTGACGGATCGGCGTCGAGCAAGTTGCGCGACGGCGCCCTCGGCACCACGAGCGTATGGCCCGGCCCCTGCGGCATCACATCCATGAAGGCTATGAACGCATCGTCCTCGTAGACGCGGTGCGAGGGAATTTCGCCGCGCAGGATCTTCGCGAAGATGTTGTCGGTGTCATAGGCGGTTTCAGCCATGGCGAATGCTCCGGATTGTGACTTTCGTGTAGCGAAGCGGTCGAAAGTCGGCAAGACGATCGTCGAACCTGCCCCTCAGGGCAGGCGGTCGCTACTCCTCCAGATCCTTGCGGAACGGGGTGTGTTCTTCCAGGTATTCGCTCATCCGCTCCACCTCATGGCGTTCGCGCTTGAGATAGTCGGCAACGGCGTTTCGCAGGCCGGGATGGGCGATGTAGTGCGCGGAATGCATGGTCACCGGCCGGTAGCCGCGCGCCAGCTTATGCTCGCCTTGCGCGCCTGCCTCGACCACTTTCAGCTTGCGCTCGATGGCGAAGTCGATCGCCTGATGGTAGCAGACCTCGAAATGCAGGAAGGGATGGTCCTCGATACAGCCCCAGTTGCGGCCATAGAGGGCGTCGGAGCCGATGAAATTGATGGCGCCGGCAATGTAGCGCCCGTTGCGTTTGGCCATCACCAGCAGGATGTCGTCGGCCATGCGCTCGCCGATCAGCGAAAAGAACCGGCGATTGAGATAGGGCCGGCCCCATTTGCGACTGCCGGTGTCCATGTAGAAGGCATAAAAATCGTCCCAGGCCTTTTCGGTGATATCCCTGCCGGTCAGCCGGTCGATCGAAATGTCATCGGCAAGCGCCTCGCGCCGTTCCTTCTTCATAGCCTTTCGCTTGCGCGAGGCAAGGGTGGCGAGGAAGTCGTCATAGGTTGAAAAGCCTTCGTTGAAGAAATGGAATTGCTGGTCGGTGCGGTGCAGGAAACCCGCCGCTTCCAGCACCTCCACGTCGCTCTCTTGCGCGAAGGTGACATGCGCGGAAGAGACACCGAGTTTCTGCGTCACCACTTTCAGGCCCGCCGCCAGCCCGGCCTTCACGGTGCCGATGTCCTCGCCCCTGGTGACCAGCAGGCGAGGACCGGTGACCGGCGTGAACGGCACGGCACTTTGCAGTTTGGGATAGTAGCGGCCGCCGGCCCGCTCGAAGGCATCCGACCAGCCATGATCGAACACATATTCGCCCTGGCTGTGCGACTTGAGATAGCAGGGAACCGCGCCGAGCAATCTGCCTTGCCCATCCTCCAGCCTGAGATGGTGGCCCTGCCAGCCGGTGCGCCGCACGGCGCAGCCGGACTCTTCAAGCGCGCTCAGGAAAGCAAATGAAACGAGTGGGTTGTAGCCGTTTTCTGCGTCGCCGCGCATGGTCCCGCCGAGGCTGTTCCATTCATCGCAGGTGAAAGCGCCGATGCCTGCGGCGACGCGGATCGAATAGTCCGCGTTTGCTGTTTGGCCATAGCCCTCGTCGCCTTGATCCATGAGGCTTATTTAAACTCCGTCCGGCTCGGTACAAGTCACGTTTCAGGCACTCAGGCGACTTTGACCAGATCGGGTTCGAAACCTTCGAATGTCATCTGGTCGGCGTATCTGAAGGTCAGGTCGACAGCCGGCTGGTCATGCACGGTCCAGGTGATGACAGGCATTTTCAGCTTTTCACGCACAAAGCTGACGAACCGGTTCGGCAGGTCGCCGGCGGCATAGGAGGTGAAGACGATCTCATGCGCAAGCATGGCGAAATGCGCTTCGATCAACTTGACGTCGTTGCCATAGGCGGTGAGTCCCCCTGGGATACCCGGCGCGTCCTTCGGGAAATCGCGGATCAGCCAGTGGTCGAACGACATGATCGCGGCTTTGCCCTTGTACCGCTTGAGCATCTTGCCGACGCTTGCCACCAAGCCTTCGTCATAGCCTGGCACGCCCTTCAGTTCGACGACCAGCGGCACGCGGCCATCGATCAGGTCGAGCGCTTCCTGCAGCGTCGGCACATGATCCGTCGTGCCACCGATCTTGAGCGCCGCCAGTTCCGCCGCGGTGCGCTGCCAGACGAAGCCGTCCTGGCCGGTCAGGCGCTTGAGATCGCCATCATGGATGATGATGGGAACGCGGTCCGACGACAGGTGCACGTCGCATTCGATGGCATAGCCGCGCTCGGCCGCCGCCGCGAAGGCGGAAAGTGTATTTTCCCAGCGCGTCTTGTTCATGTCGTGAAAGCCGCGATGGGCGACGGGCCGGGCGGTCAGCCAGGATAGGTCGGTCATATCTGTCCTCTGGCTCATTCGACTTCGAAGATGGCTTCGATTTCCACTGCGGCATTAAGCGGCAGGCAGGCTGTGCCAACGGCGGAGCGTGCATGCTTGCCGCGCTCGCCCAGGGCCGCGACCAGGAAATCGGAGGCGCCGTTGGCAACCAGATGCTGCTCGACAAACTCAGGCGTCGAGGCAACAAAAACGGTGATCTTCACCAGCCGGCGGATCTTCTCGAGGTCGCCGAGCGCTGCCTTGGCCTGCGCCAGGATGTTGATCGCGCAGTACTTTGCCGCGTCCTTGCCGCCTGCCGTGTCGACGTCTCGGCCAAGCAGCCCGCTCGCCTGGAGCTTGCCGTCCTTGAGCGGCAATTGCCCGGCGGTGAACAGCAAATTGCTGGTCCTGCAATAGGGCACGTAGTTGGCGGCGGGCGCGGCGGCGACAGGAAGCGTCACGCCCAGATCGCTTAGCCGCTTTTCGATTGTTTCACTCATGGTATTTCCCTATTGCTTGGTGACGCCGCGCCGGCCGGGCCGAAATTGCTATTTTTGCCTCGCTTCCGCCATGACTTTTTTTAAGCTGGACCATCTTTCCCTGCGGCTTGCCATCAGCCGCGATGATCGGAGTACCTCATGCGCGCAGCGCGCCTTGCATTCCATGCCGTTCTGCTGTCGGGAGTCTTCTCGATCGGCCCAGCCTTGGCCGCGCCGGCGCTGCAAGCCCACCGCGCCGTCTATGACCTCACCTTGAAAAAGGCTTCCGATCAGTCCGGCATCACAGGCATATCCGGCCGCATGGTCTATGAGTTCATCGGCTCTGCCTGTGAAGGTTATACGGTGAAATTCCGCTTCGTTACCCAGATCGTGACCGCCGACAACACCAGGCTGACCGACCAGCAGACGACCACTTTCGAGGATGCCGAAGGCAAGACATTCTCGTTCGTGACGAAGTCCTTCGTCGACCAGAACCTCGACAAGGAGGTCAAGGGCATCGCCACGAAAGAGACCAAGGGCCTGAAGGTCGATATCGACAAGCCGGAAAAGAACAGCGTCGAACTGGCGAGCACCCAATTCCCGACCCAGCATCTGGTCGAACTGATCGGCAAGGCCGAAAAAGGCGAAAATTTCTACGAAACCAATCTGTTCGACGGATCCGAAGATGCCAACAAGGTGATGACCACCACCGTTGTCGTCGGCAAGAAAACCGATGCCGACAAGGCCGATCCGGAGGCTCCGGCACTGGCGAAGCTCGCCACCGATAAATACTGGCCGGTCGACATCGCCTATTTCGACGACACCGGCAAGACAGGCGAAGAGGTGCCGGAATACCGCATCAGCTTCAAACTGCATGAGAACGGCATCACCCGCGACCTCACCATGGACTATGGCGACTTCTCGATGACCGGCAAGCTGGTCAATCTGTCGCTGTTCGACCAGACGAAAGCCTGCCCGGCCAAATAGGGTTCATGTGGCCAGTCGATTAACCACGACACGCCGTGTTCGTGGCTAACGACTTGAACGTGCCGCAATCGTCTCTCAACCTCGTCCCCAGCGTCCAGGCGCAATGGGGGGAGCAGCTTGAGCAAGATCGATGTCTTCGTTGCGCCGAGACCTAACCCGGTACTGATCAGGGCCATGACATCCGTCAATCGGATCGTCATGCTGCGCGGCATTCCCGGATTTCGCGATCTGTTGCCGTTCAACCGCCTAGCCGGTTTGCGCGGCGTCTCCAATGTCCGCCATATCGACCTGCCGGATGCCGACCTCGAGCGGCTGAAAGCCAGTTGCGGAGCGGGGAAGGCGACCTTCATCACGCCCAATCATCCCGAGTTCTTCACCGACTGGATGATCGACAAGGAGATCGTGTCGCAGGTCAGCCCACTCGCTGCGTCGTGGGCGACGAACGGCGTCGTCAACGGTCTTGGCAGAATGATGCAGAAATTCTGGCTGGCCAACAATCTGATCGCCCAGATTCCGGGCAACAGCGGGGCAGCTAAGGAACACTCCGTCGCCTGGGCCTTGAAGGGCCATGGCGTGCTGCTGCATCCCGAAGGCGGCGTCGGCTGGCACGCCGATGTCGTTGCGCCGTTGCTGCCGGGTGCCGTCGAGATGGGGCTCGAGGCTCTCCGGCGCGGCCGGGCCACGGATCCGCATTTCAAGGTCTGGATCGCCCCGGTTATCTGGAAGCTTGCCTTCACCGGGAATGTCGAAGCGGCGCTGGCGAAGGAATGC
Organism: Mesorhizobium sp. M1338; assembly: GCF_040318045.1. Lineage (NCBI taxonomy): Bacteria > Pseudomonadati > Pseudomonadota > Alphaproteobacteria > Hyphomicrobiales > Phyllobacteriaceae > Mesorhizobium > Mesorhizobium sp. M1338. Next base: position 78,346 of record NZ_JAMYLL010000023.1, read on the forward strand.
GCCTATGTCGAGAAAAGCCTGAAAATAGAACGCCAGGCGACCGACACACTGCCGCAGCGCATCCACCATGTCTATTCGACGCTGCTGACCCGCGATGAGGCCGCCTGCGGCGTGCGATCCGACGAAGGCGCGACATATGCCGAGCGCCGGAAAGCGTTGGTCACCGAGCTCGGCCGCCGACTCGGCGAGAGCATCTCAGCCGACACTGCCAGCACCGACACCGCCGAGCTTCTGCGTCGGGCGCGCCGCTGGCAGCGCGAGAACACCGGCGACGCCGAAGGGCAAAAGCATGTCCGCGCACTCGCCGATACGATTCAGAGGCTGCAACGCGTTGGATCCTGGGCCTCGGCCAACCCGCGCATCACCCAGGAGGAGATCGCCGAACATCTGAAGCGGATCCGCAACGACTATTGCCGGGGCGGACTGCGTGACACGATCAACCGGTTCATTCCGCAGCCGGCCGGGCCGCGTTGCGCCCACATCCGGGTGCCGGAGGCACTGGGCCTGCATGAGTATGCGGGCTCGATCGACGATGCGGTTGCCGAGCTGCACCGTCGTATGCAGCAAACCATCACCGGCACGGTGGCTGAGGTTGAGGCCAAAGGCAGCTTCATTTTCTATCCGAATCCATTCTATCGTCACTGACGGACGGACGGGCCATGTGGCCGACTGTCGTGCAGGATGGAAGGCAGACAGCAAGCTTCATGGCAGTCTATGTCGACGCAGCGATCTGGAATTGGGCTGGCCATCGCTGGTGCCATCTGTTGGCCGACGACACCGATGAACTGCATCGCTTCGCTGCAAAGCTGGCGATCAAGCGTTCATCCTACCAGGGGCCGCCCAAGACATCGGCGCCGCATTATGACATAACCGGCTTCGAGCGCGACCGTGCGGTGCGGCTCGGCGCCATCGAATGCAGCCGTGAGGAGATCGTCGCGGTCTTCCGGCGGGTGCGGGTCCCGAACGGGAAGATAAAGCGCTGACGGCAGGGCGCGGATCGTCGCACGCCGACCACAGATCCCGCCGCGCTTGCGTTTGTCGCGCATCCCCTCTATATGCGCGCTCATTCCACACACGGACTTTGGTGTCTGCCCGGGAGAAATCCGGCTGAAACCTCCGGTGGCGTTCGAGGACAAAGTCCGAAAATGCCTGTGTCCGTGGAGGCTAACCGGAAAGGAACTTTGAATGGCACTGCCTGATTTCAGCATGCGCCAGCTTTTGGAAGCTGGCATTCACTTCGGCCACCAGACCCACCGCTGGAACCCGAAAATGGCGCCTTACATCTACGGCGCCCGCAACAACATCCACATCATCGACCTCTCGCAGACGGTGCCTTTGCTGCACCAGGCGCTGAAGCAGGTTTCCGACACTGTCGCCAAGGGCGGCCGCGTGCTGTTCGTCGGCACCAAGCGCCAGGCGTCCGACATCGTCGCCGACGCGGCACAGCGCTCGGCCCAGTACTATGTCAACTCGCGTTGGCTCGGCGGCATGCTGACCAACTGGAAGACGATCTCGAATTCGATCCAGCGCCTGCGCAAGCTAGACGAGATGCTGGCCGGCGAGGCCCAGGGCCTGACCAAGAAGGAGCGCCTCAACCTCGACCGCGAGCGCGAGAAGCTCGACAAGGCGCTGGGCGGCATCAAGGACATGGGCTCGACGCCCGACCTTATGTTCGTGATCGACACCAACAAGGAAGCGATTGCCATCCTCGAGGCCAAGCGTCTCGGCATCCCGGTCGTCGCCATCATCGATTCGAACTGCGATCCTGACAAGATCGACTTCCCGATCCCCGGCAATGACGACGCGGCCCGCGCTATCCAGCTCTATTGCGACCTGATCGCCAAGGCTGCGATCGACGGCATCGCCCGTCAGCAGGGCGCGCTCGGCGTCGACATCGGTGCTTCGGTCGAAGCCCCGATCGAACCGGCGCTAGATCCGGCCCCGGCTCCGGCGTCGGAAGCCCCTCAAGCTTGATAAGCGAAGGCCGGTTGCGGCCTTCGTCTTTCTCATATTTTGGCACGCTAAACAGACGCACCATCGAATACCGATGGTGCGTCGGTGCATTCTAGACAAAGAGGCGACAATGAGCATTTCGGCTGCACAGGTCAAAGAACTCCGCGACTTGACCGGCGCGGGCATGATGGATTGCAAGGCGGCGTTGACCGAGACCAACGGCAACATGGAAGAGGCCGTCGACTGGCTGCGTAAGAAGGGTATTTCCAAGGCCGACAAGAAGGCCGGTCGTACCGCGGCGGAGGGCCTGATCGGCGTTGATTCCGGCGTTCGCGAAGCGGCCGTCGTAGAAGTCAATTCCGAGACCGACTTCGTTGCCCGCAATGCCGCGTTCCAGGAGATCGTCGCCAATGTAGCCAAGGTTGCTCTGGCCTATGGCACGACAGAGGCCGTGGCCGCCGCGAAGTATCCAGGTTCGGACAAGTCGGTTGCCGACACCATCAAGGACGCTGTCGGCACCATTGGCGAGAACATGGGCTTCCGCCGCTCGGCCAAGCTGACCGTTCCGCATGGCGCAGTCGCCACCTACGTCCACAACGCGGTTGCCGATGGGCTCGGCAAGCTCGGCGTTCTGGTCGCCATCGAGACCACGGGCAACGAGCATGCGGCCAATGCCTTCGCTCGTCAGGTCGCCATGCATGTCGCGGCCACCAATCCGATGGCGCTGACCGCGGAGCAGATCGATCCGGCCGCGGTCGAACGCGAGAAGGCGATCTTCTCCGACCAGGCGCGTCAGTCCGGCAAGCCGGAAGCGATCATCGAGAAGATGGTCGAAGGCCGTCTGCGCAAGTTCTACGAGGAGGTCGTGCTGCTGAAGCAGGCCTTCGTGCTCAATCCCGACATCACCGTCGAGAAGGCGCTGAAGGATGCCGAGAAGGACATCGGCGCCCCGGCCAAGATCACGGCTTACCTGCGCTTTGCGCTGGGCGAGGGCATCGAGAAGGAAGAGACCGATTTCGCGGCGGAAGTCGCGGCCGCGGTCAAGAAGTAAGCCGCCAACCGGCTTTTCGGCTCAGGCAACTCGGCCGGGCGCTCGCGAGGGTGTCCGGCCGATTTCTTGTGCGACGTCGACAAAGGCGCGCAGCTTCGGCGCCATTGCCGCCCGACGCGGAAAATAGAGAAACAGGCCTGGCTCCTCGATTGCCGACCGCGGCAGCACCTGGACGAGTCGGCCAGCGGCAAGGTCGGCGCGCACCAGCGGCTCGAACACATAGGCCAGTCCCATCCCAGACAGCGCCAGGTCGATCGCGGCAAGGGAATCAGTGACGACGGCGGTGCCGCGCGTTTCCACGGCCACGTCCTTGCCGTCCTCCGTCAAATCCCAACGATAGATCGCGCCGGATCGCACCAGCCGGTAGCCGATGCAATTGTGGGCGGCGAGGTCGGCCAGGCGGCGCGGACGGCCACGCCGGCCGATATAGGCTGGCGAAGCGACGATGATCACCTGGAAGGGTGGCGTCATCCGGATCGCGATCATGTCCTGCGCGATCATTTCGCCAAGTCTGATGCCGGCGTCAAAGCCTTCGCCGACGATATCGACCAACCCTTCGTTGGCAAAGATTTCCACTGTCACATCCGGATAGCGCTCCGCCATGGCCGTCACGACAGGGGTCACCGCCATCGGGACGGCTACGTGCGAAACATTGATCCTGAGCAGTCCGGCCGGGCGACCCTTGATGCCCCGAATGCGCTCCATCCGCTCCGCGATGTCCTGCAGCGCCGGCTCCGCCGTCGCGACAAGCGCCTGACCGGCCTCGGTCAACGACACGCTGCGCGTCGTGCGGGCGAATAGCGGCTGGCCGATACGCTCCTCCACGAGCCTGACCGCATGGCTGACCGCTGAAGGGCTCATGCCAAGCTCTGCCGCCGCGGGCGCAAAGCCGCCGCGCCGCGCCACGGCGACGATGACAGGAAGGTGGCCAAGTAGATTGCGATCCATTCATGCATGATATCGCACAGTCCATGCGAATAATGCAATCTTATCGATGCCGGCGCGCTGGCCCACATTGCCGCCAACAGATCGGCGGCGGGCCGACGCAAAAGGAGAAGAGACATGAATGCATTGAGATATGCCACCCTCGCGGCCGGTATGGCGCTAGCGCCAGTCGATGCCGGCGGAGCCGAACCGTCCCGCGAAGTGACGCTCGCCGATGAGCGCGCCGTCATCCGCATCGCCGATGCCATCGATCGCGCCGTCGACGCCCAGGATTGGCGGCTCGCCCGCAGTTACTTCGCCGACCGCGTCACCGTCGACTTCAGCAGCTTGAGCGGGCAGCCTCCGGCCACCATCGCTTCGGACGACCTGATCGCAACCTGGGCCGCGAATCTCAGGGGCAGCAAGACCAGCCTGCATCTGCGCACCAACCACCAGGTCACCATCGACGCCGGCGCCGCGACCGTCTTGTCCAACGGCTATGCCTGGAACCGCATGGAAGGCAATGGCGACCCGCTCTGGGAAGTCTGGGGCACCTACGAACACCAACTGACCCGTACGGGAGCCGACTGGAGAGTGGACGGCTTCACATTCCGCATGACGCATGAGCGCGGCAACCCGTGGGTCAAGACGACCCCCGGACAGGACCGGCATTGAATATTGGAACAGGATCGGAACGATATCATGACCATGTCCTACTACACCCTTGGCAGCAGCGGGCTGCGCGTCACCCGGCTTGCACTCGGCACCATGACCTTCGGCACCGAGTGGGGCTGGGGCGCCGACAAGGAGACGGCGCGCGCCCTGGTCGATGCCTATGTCGAGGCGGGCGGCAATTTCTTCGACACGGCCGACGCCTATACCGGCGGCACCTCCGAGACCTGGCTTGGCGAGTTCATTGCCGAACGCGGCCTGCGCGACAAGGCCGTGATCAGCACCAAGTTCAGCATGAATCTGGAGCAGGGCAATCCGAATGCCGGCGGCAATGGCCGCAAGAACATCATCCGCGCCGTCGAGGGCTCGCTGAAACGACTCGGCACCGATTATATCGACCTCTACATCCTGCATGCGTGGGACAGGCTGACGTCGCCGGAAGAGGTGATGCGGACGCTGGACGATCTGGTGCGCGCCGGAAAGATCCGCCATGTCGGTCTCTCCGACGTCCCCGCCTGGTACGCCAGCCGTGCGCAGTCCGTCGCCGAACAGCGCGGCTACGAGCCGGTTTCGGCGCTGCAGCTCGAATATTCGCTGGCCGAGCGCAATATCGAGCATGAGTTCGTGCCGTTCGGCACGCGCTACGGCGTCGGCATCATGGTCTGGAGCCCGCTGGCCAGCGGCCTGCTGAGCGGCAAATATCGTTCAGATGCAATCAGCAAGGCGGGCGGGCGACTGGAGACGATGCGCGGTTCGACCAATCCCGGTTTCCAGAAATTCACCGACCGCAACTGGGCAATCGTTGCCGAACTGGAGACTGTTGCCGGCGAGCTTGGCCGCGGAATGGCGCAGGTCGCCTTGAACTGGGCGGCGACACGGCCCGGTGTCGCATCGGTGATTATCGGGGCGACGAGTCTCGATCAGCTCAAGGATAATCTCGGCGCGCTCGATTTCGAGATTCCCCAGGAACTCCTGGCAAGGCTCGACGCGGTCAGCCAGCCGGTCACGCCGTTCCCGTACTCGTTCTTCGGTCCGGAAATCCAGGGTGGCCTCACCGGGGGTCAGGCGGTCGGCGACAAGCCGGCGGGGTACTTCCCGAACCTGCTCATGGAAGGCGCGTTTGCCGGCGTGAGTTGACAAAAGGCAAGCGAATTCCGGGTCGGGGGGGGGGGGGGGGGGGGGGGGGGGCGGGCGGGGGGGGGGCGGAGCGGTTAGGGGTGGGCGGGGGGGGGGGGGGGGGCGCGGGCGGCCGACAC